>JBBQBV010000018.1:0-35671 GCA_038318085.1 Solirubrobacterales bacterium | reverse complement strand
GCCGACGCCCCGGCGCGGCTCGATCTCTCCTTGGCTCGCCATCTCGGTAAAGATCTCTGTCTTGCGACCGTGCAAGCGCCTCGCGAGTCGCTGGCGCTCGTCCTCGGGCATGCCCTGCTCCTCGAAGTAGGCGTCCAGGCGGCGCTCTCCTCCCGTGACGGCGAGCAGCTCGCCGTAGCGCTCCACGTCCCAGCGGTCGGGCAGGCCGGCCTCCTCAAAGGCCCGGTTGAAGGCGACGCGGTGACCGTCACGCTCGCTATCGACCAGCGTGCCGTCGACATCGAGCACCACCGCTTCCAGCCGCGCCCCGTCTCGAGATCGCTGTGGCTCTTGCATCGCGCCGTAGTCTCGCAACCAACCAGCGCCTCGGCGCGCGCGGTCAGCGCGCGATCCCGGTCTCGAGAACTAGCGCGGCCACCCATTACACCTTCCCGCAAGCGCGCCAGCCGCGAGTAGGGCTTGACCAAGCTCTTGAGGTGGGCGACAGCCTCCTTTGCAGCCTTGATCTTGAGTGTTGCGTCCTCGACGCGCGCGAGCTGAGGGAAGTCGGTCATGCTTGCCACGTCCACCAGCAGAGCGAGCAAGAGATCCTGGTGGTCGTCCTGCTCACGTACGAGCCGGTCGACGAACGTCGAAGCGGAGTCGCGCTTGAGCGTTTCTGTGTCGGTCCAGTCGATGCCGGCGAGGAACGTCGGCTCGCCGGCGACTGTGGCCTTCGCGTAGCTGTAGAGGTCCTTCTTGAACCAGAAGGCCGCTGTTAGCGCGTCCTTGAGCGCATGTATTGCATTCGCGGAGATCCGTTGACGTGAAGGCACTGTCCAACGCTAACGCCGCTACCGGCGAGGAAAGCAAAGCCGCAACAGCCGCATGGCCGGACGGCACGCGAACCGTTGCGGCAAGCGAGTCCGGGACCATTCTGAACTGCTCGCGCGAGATTGAGCGGCTCCGGATAACCCAGCGGCCGTCTCCCTCCCGACTTCCGCTTTCCATGCAACGCAACAGCGACCAGACACCTGCCCGCGCGAGGCGACAGCCCGCCGGCACACCCGCGGGCGACAAGAAAGCCTGGCCTACTCGTACAGCGTGAACGCCGCGAGGATCGCGTAGGTCGCGATCAGCGCCCAACCCTCGAAGGCCGAGGCCTCGCCGTCCCCTGTGACCTGCCAGACGGAGATCGCGGTCAGAAACAGCGCGCCGATGTAGACCGGGCGCAGGTCGAAGGTCAGGTGGTGCGCGAAGGCGAGGGACACGAGGATCAGGGCAGGGAACAGGAACGCTGCGATCTGCGCGACCGAGTTCTTGACCACGGAGATCGCGAGGTCGCTCTGGCCCTTGGCGGCCAGCACCAGCCCCGCGACGTTCTCGACCGCGTTGCCGGCGATGGCGACGATCACCAGACCGGCGAACTGCTGGGAGATGCCGAGCTGGACGATCGAGGGCGAGAGGGCGGTGACGAACCAGTCCGAGACGAAGGCGGCGCCCGCGCCGCCGACCCCGAGCAGCGTCAGCGCCACGGGCAGCGCCAGCGCGGCGTGCGCGTGCTCCCCGCCGCGCTCACCCGCGGAGCTGCGCAGGTAGCCGACGAGCCAGGCCCCGTAGACGAGGAGGATGAGGCCGGCGGCGATCACGGAGACCTCGCCGATGTGGCGGCTCGCCGGATCGTTGGAGGCTGCCGAGAGGCCGACGAGCACGATGATGAAGCTCGCCAGCAGCAGCAGGGTCGCGGTGTCGTTGGGCAGGCGGGCCTGGAAGCGCATGGTGCCGTCGGCGGACTGGCGGGCTCCGACGACGATCACCGCGCCGAGCACGAGCAGCGCGTTGGCGAAGATCGAGCCGATGATCGAGAACTGCGCCACGATCACCTCGCCCTTGGACAGCGCGAAGACGACGACGAAGAACTCCGGCAGGTTGCCGAACGTCGACTGCAGGACGCCGGTGATGGCGGGGCCGAAGCGCTCGCCCACCTGCTCGGTGGCGAACGAGACCACCCACGCCAGGCCCGCGAGCGCGCCCGTGGCGATGAGGAAGGTCGCCAGGGGGGCCGCCCCGGCGAAGTGCATCACGCCCGCCGCCGCGGTCAGCACGACGACGACGGAGAGCAGGAGCTTCTGGCGGGCGGTCACGGGGCCAATGGTGCCATGCTGGGCGCCGCATGCCGTGCGTCCCCGCCCTGCTCGCCGCCGCCGCGTTCGCCGTGCCGGCCCCGTGCCCGTCCGTTGTGCAGGTGCGCGTGAACGGGCCGGCGCAGGTCCGCCGCCTCGCCGGCCTCGGGCTCGACCTCGGGGACACGGTCCACGGCGGCCGCGTGGCCGCCGTCCTGCACAGCGCGCGCGACGCGCGGCGCCTGCGCCGCGCGGGCCTGGCCTTCACGCCCGCGCCGGTCGCCCGCGCGGCTGCGACGACCGGCGTGCTGCCGAGCGGCCGCACCGGCTACCGGCGGTTCGCCGACTACGACGCCGATCTGGCGCGTCTGGCCGCCGAGCATCCCGGGCTGGTGCGCCGCGTGACGCTGCCCGGCGCCTCGGTCCAGGGCCGCCCCATCGAGGGCGTGGAGATCGCGGCCGACGTCAACCGCACCGACGACGGTCGCCCGACCCACGTCGAGCTCGGGCTGGAGCACGCGCGCGAGTGGAGCTCCGGCGAGGTGGTGATGGAGCTCGGCTTCGACCTCGTCGCCGGCTACGGCTCTGACCCGCGCATCACCCGGCTGGTCAGCGGCGAGCGCACGTTCCTGTTCCCGGTCGGCAACCCGGACGGCCTGGTCGCCAGCCAGACGGTCGCCCCCTACCAGCGCAAGAACGCCGCGGGGGTCGACCTCAACCGCAACTACGGCGCCTTCTGGGGGGGGCCGGGGGCGAGTGACTCGCGCCTGTCGGAGACCTATCGCGGTCCGGCTCCGTTCTCGGAGCCGGAGACCTCCGCGGTGCGCGCCTGGAGCTCCGCACACCAGGTCATGGTGCTGAACTCCAACCACAACTTCGCCGGCGATGTGCTCTACCAGCCGGGCTTCAGCCGCGCGGACGAGCCTGGGCTGCCCAGCGGGGCGGCGCTGCCGGGCTCCGAGCGCTTCGTCGCCGTCGCGGAGCGGATGGCCGAGGCGGCGGGCTACCGCGCGGGCCCCGCGTACAGCCTCTACGACGCGACGGGCGCGACGGAGGACTGGAACTACTTCAACCAGTACACGTTCGGCTACACGACCGAGGTGGGCTACGACGACTTCCATCCCGACTACCAGGACGCCGTGGTCGACCAGTACCTCGGGACGGTCGACGGGCCGCTGGACGCACAGGTCGGGCGCGAGCCGTCGCGGGGCCTGCGCGAGGCGCTGCTGCGGGCGGGAGAGGCCGCGCTGGACTCGCGCAACCACGCCGTCATCCGCGGCGTCGCGCCTCCCGGCCGGACGCTGACGCTGTCGAAGTCGTTTGCGAGCTCCACGGCGTTCGTCCTCACCGGCACGGACTCCGGCGCGGCGGCGCAGGGGGCGGCCGGGCGGCTGCCCGAGCACCTCGCGAGTGCGCTCACCGTCCCGGCCTCCGGGCGCTACGTCTGGCACGTCAACCCGTCCACGCGGCCGCTTGAGCAGCTGGCCGGCCGCACCGAGGCCTGGACGCTCGAGTGCGGGCCGACACGGCGCAGCGTGGAGGTCGGTCTGGGCGCGGTGCGGACCGAGGACCTGGCCTGTGGCGACGCGCCGGCGCTGCGCATCGCCTCCGCGCGCCGGCAGGGGCGGGCAGTCGTGGTCCGCGTCGCCGTCCGCGGCGGCGCGGTCGTCAGGCGGGTCCGCGCCACGCTCGGCGGCTCCGCGCGGCGGCGCGCGCGGATACGCGGCCGCGGCCGGCTGGTGCTGCGCCCCAAGACGCGGTCGGCGCGGGCGCTGCGCGTGACGGCGATCACCGCGTCCGGCCGGACGGTCGCCGCCTCGCGCGCGCTCGGCCGCTGACCGGGTCGGCGGCAAGGATCAGGTCCCGACGATGGTCAGGCCGCCGATTCCGAGCACGTAGAGCACGACGGCCACCCAGGAGTCGGGGCCGAGCGGGCCGAGCTTGCGCGCCGGGCGAAGCAGGAGGCCGGCGACGTAGACGACGGTGAGCACGACGCCGAGCCCGGCGACCCAGATGTCCGTCGCCTGGGCGCCCGGCAGCGCCGGGCGGCCGGCGATCAGATCGGCCGCGACGAAGAGGACGGGCAGCACGGCGTTGCCGCCGAAGATGTCTGAGAAGGCCAGCTCGTGGTCGCCGAGCTTGACGGACGCCAGACCGGTGGAGACCTCCGGCAGGGCGGTCGACGCGGCGAGGATCGTGGCGCCGAAGACGGGGCCGGAGAGGCCCATGCGCCCGGCCAGGACCTCGCCGGAGCGCTCGATGGCCACGCCCGCGACCAGGGTGACGGCGGCGCCGAGGCCGAAGATCGCGGCGACGATCGCCGTCGAGCGCCCGGCGAACGGAGCGGCCGGCGGCTCGGCCGGCGAGCGGCCGGGAGAGGCGCCCGGCGCCGCGACCTGCCAGGGCAGGCCGGAGCGCGCGCGGGCGATCACCCACACCCCGCCGGCCCACAGCAGGGCGACGAGCACCGTGCCAGGGCTCAGCCCGGCGACGTTGACCGACGACGGCAGCTGCGTGGTCATGATCGCCGCCGTCACCGTCGCGACGACGATGCTCGCCTCGAGCACGACCGTCAGCGACCCCACGCGGTGGGTGAGGGGCCTCGACCCTTGCGAGCGCGCGTCGAGGATCGCGAGCACGACGGTCTGCACGGCGATGCCGCCGAGCAGGTTCCCGACAGCCAGGCCGGTGTTGCCCGACGCCGCCGCGCTGACCGTGATCGCCACCTCGGGCATGTTCGTCGCAAACGCGAGCAGGACGAGCCCTCCCAGCGCCGAGCCGAGCCCGAGGCGCGCGTCGAGCGCGTTCGTCGCGTCAGACAGGCGCACCCCGGCGACCCACACGATCCCGGCGGACCCGAGGAAGATGGCGGCGAGCGCGAGCGAGGGCATCCCCCGGCTCTTCCCACAAGCGCGGATTTGACAACGGCGATCGCTGACGCAGGTGGCCGGGTAAGGTCGCAGGGGGAGGATCGAGCGAGGAGGGGCACGTGCGGCAGCTGACCAGTCTTGATGCGCAATTCTTGGCGTTGGAGTCGTCGCGGACCTACGGGCACGTCGGCACGCTCGCCCTGTTCGATCCGTCGACGGCGCCGGGCGGCAGAGTGACGTCGGACGACCTGAGCCGCGTCGTCGCCGGGCGCATCGACCAGTTGCCGCCGTTTCATCAGCGGCTCGTCCAGGTCCCCTTCGGCCTCGACCACCCGTACTGGATCGAGGACCCGGACTTCGACCTGGACTTCCATGTCCGCGACACCGCGGTGCCGCCGCCGGGCGATGACCGCCAGCTCGCCGAGACCGTCGCGCGGATCTTCGCTCGCCCGCTGGATCGCAAGCGCCCGCTGTGGGAGCTCTACCTGATCCACGGGATCGAGGGCGGCAAGCTCGGCATGCTCACCAAGGTCCATCACGCTGCGGTGGACGGCGTCTCGGGTGCGGAGATCCTCGGCGTCCTGTTCGATCTCGAGCCCGACACTCCCGCTGACGACGGCAACCCCGACGACTGGCGGCCCGAGCGGGTCCCGTCGGACCTCGAGATGCTCGGCCGGGGTCTGCTCGGCATCCCGATGCAGCCTGTGCGGGCGCTGCGCTCGCTGCCGACGGCGCTCCCGGCCCTGGCGAACTTCCCGGGCGCGGCGCTCGTCCCGGGGATGCCGCGGCTCGCGCGGGCCCGCGCGCAGGCGCAGAAGCTCCTCGTCGGCACCGAGCAGGACACCGAGCTGTTCGACGTACGCGCCGCGCGGGCGCCCAGGACGCGCTTCAACGCCCGGGTCAGCCCGCACCGGCGCTTCTGCTTCGGCACCGTGGCGCTGGCCGACATCAAGGCGCTCAAGGACGAGCTCTCCATCAAGGTCAACGACGTCGTCGTGGCGCTGTGCGCGACGGCCGTGCGCAACTGGATGCTCGAGCGCGGCGAGCTGCCCGACGAGCCGCTCGTCGCCCTCGTCCCCGTCTCGCTGCGCACCGACGAGGAGCGCGGCACCTTCGGCAACAAGGTGACCGGGATGATCCTGCCGATCCCGACCGACGTCGCCGACCCGCGCCGGCGCCTGCTGCGCGCACACGAGATCCTCATGCGCGCCAAGGGCCAGACGCAGGGGCTGCCGGCGAGCCTGATGACCGACGTCTCGAACTTCCTCCCGCCCGCGCTGTTCAACCGGGCGTCGCGGCTGGCGCTGCAGCTCACCGCCAGCACCCGGCCGGTGCTGAACCTCGTGATCTCCAACGTCCCGGGGCCGCCCGTGCCGCTGTACTGCGCGGGCGCACGGATGCTCGCGCACTACCCGGTGTCCGTCGTGACCGACGGCGTCGGCCTCAACATCACGGTGATGAGCTACGAGGACCGCGTCGACTTCGGGATCGTCGTCGACCGCGACATGGTCGACGACGCATGGACCTTCATGGACTCGATGCGAGGCGCCCTCGACGAGCTGATGGAGGCCATCCTCGGCCCGAAGCGCGACCGGGAGCCGGCGCCCGTGGGCTGAGGCGCCGTCACCTCCCGGCGACCGAGGCGACGTACGCCGCCACGGCACCGGCCTGCGCGCCCTCCAGCAGCCCGCGGGGCATTGCGCCCGGGCCGCCCTTCAGCGCCGCCAGCACGCGGACCCTGTCGGGCTTGAGGTCGTCGAGGTTCGGGCCGAAGGTGCCGGTCGTGCGCGCGTCGGCGAGCGTGTGACAGGTCCCGCACGTCCCGGTGAACTGGGCGCGGGGGCTCGCGGCCTCGCGGCTGCCGTCGCTGCCGCCCGGGGCCGAGCCGCAGCCGGCGAGCGCGAGGAGCAGGACGGCGGGCGACACGAGGCGGCGCATGGGGCGTGAGGATACGATCGCTGCGCGATGCGGCCTGCCGCTGATCTCGTCGAGCGCCCCGTCGCTGTCGCCGGCCGCACGCTGGCGATGCTCGTGCCGCGCGACGCCGAGGCGCTGCTCGACGAGGACGCGTTCGAGCACGAGGAGTACCTGCCCTACTGGGCAGAGCTGTGGCCGAGCACGCTCGCGCTGGCCGAGGCCGTCGGCGCTGCTCGGCCGGCCGGCCGCGTGCTCGAGCTGGGCTCCGGGCTCGGCGTCCCGTCGCTCGTCGCCGCCCTGGCCGGGGCCGACACACTGGCCACCGACTGGTCACCCGAGGCGGTCGCGCTGCTGCCGCGCAACGCCGAGCGAGCCGGCGCGCGGCTGGCGGTGCGCCGCTGGAGCTGGACGGCGTCGGCGGCGGAGCTCGGGCCGCCGTGGCCGCTGGTGATCGCCGCCGACGTGCTCTACGAGCGCCGCAACGGCCCGCAGCTGCTCGACGCCCTCGCGGCCCTCGTCGCGCCGGGCGGGGAGGCGTGGATCGCCGACCCGGGGCGGGTCGCCGCGGGCGCCTTCCTCGTCCAGGCCGCGCAGCACTGGCGGCTCGGCACCGTCGCGCACGCCGGGCCGGCAACCGTCACGGTCCACCGCCTCTCCACTGAGGGCGTGTAATCCGCGCCGCTTCCGCGACACTCGCTGTGTATGGAGGCAGACTATGGTCGGCGCGCCCGCTTCGAGCAGGTCTTCCGCGATCATCAGGCCGCCGTTCGGGCCTACGCGTTGCGCCGCGTCGACGAGGCCCGCGCCCAGGACGCGGTCTCTGAGACCTTCCTGATCGCCTGGCGGCGCTTCGATGTGCTGCCCGCCGAGCCGCTGCCCTGGCTCTTTGGCACCACACGCCGCGTCCTGGCCAACCAACGGCGATCCGAGGGGCACCAGCGCTCGGTCGCCGACCGCGTGGCCGCGTAGCCCACGGCGTCGGCTGCGGATCCGGCGCAATCGCTTGAGGACTCCAGCGCGCTTCGCGCCGCTCTGGCGCAGCTCGGCGATAGCGATCGCGAGACGCTGATGCTGGTGGCGTGGGAGGGCCTGGACCCAGGCGCTGCGGCCCGCGCCAGCGGTTGCACCCGAGCGGCCTTCGCCGTGAGGCTGCACCGGGCTCGGCGCCGCCTGGAGCGCGCACTTGCAGGCGCCGGCTACGAGCCGGTCACACCCGAACCCCTGGAGACGACGTGAATCGCCACGACACCGACATCCTCGCCCGGTTGGCCGAGGCCAACCCGGTGCAGGCACGCGAGCTGCGGGACGGGACCGAGCCGGCCTGGGTGGAAGCCCTGCTGGAACGCATCGTCGATGCACCCGCCGATGAGCCGAGCCGGTCTCCTCGAAGGGACCGCCGCAGGCCCCAGCGCGTCGGGCTGGCAGGCGCTCTTGTCGCTGCCGCCGTGGTGGTCGGCTTGCTGGGAGGGGGAGGCCAGGGAGCGGACCCGGTGGCGGAGGCCGAGGCGGCCCTGAGCAGCCCTGACGGCGTGTTCCATGTCGTCACGCAGATCACCACCAGTCAGCTGGGAAGTCCTGCGACGCAGCTCTGGATGGAGACGTGGGCCGCGGTCGAGGGCCATCGCAGCCATAGTCTTGTCTACAGCGTCGATTCGCGCGGCGGTCGGGGGCGGCTCCTCGGAGAGACGGTGGGCCGGCGCGATGGCGAGCTCGATTCGGTCACCTACGCTGCGCCGCCGGGCGGCGCAGCGTTCCCGGCCAGTGGCGAACCTGCAGCAGAGCGGCCGCTCTCCTACGTGCTCGCGCTGCTGCGCAGCGGCAAAGTCACGGACAAGCGGCAGGTGACCTTCGCCGGCCGGGAGGCGTGGCGCGTCACGATCGTACGCCACCTCGGCAGGAGCAGCATCGTGTCCCCCCGCGGTCGCGCCACCACCCCTCCGTACACCGAGGGCAGCGTCCTGATCATCGATGGTCGCTCACACTTGCCGCTCTTCTTGCGCAGCACGGGGCTTGTCCCCACCGAACCGGACCGGAGCGGGGGGCGACTGACCTTCCCGAACGTGACCAGCAGCCGGCGCTTCACGCGCTTCGAGCGCCTGACGGACTCGGCGGGGGCGGCTGGGCTCAAGCCGAGCTTCCGCTTCAACGGCAGGCACTGAGGCCCGGGCGCTCTCGGTGGCGCGGGCCTACGGCTTCGGCTTGAGAAAGAGAAGGCCGTCGACCGTCTTGGTGAGCTGGTCGACCGTGTCCTGCGCGCGCCGGAGGGTGTCGTCGACCGGCTTGGCGACCGCGGGGGGCAGCTGGCTCGTGACGTGCTGGACAGTGTCCCGGACCCCGGCGACGGTGTCGTCCACGGGCTTGGAGGTGCCGCCGGCGGGGGTGGGGGGCGTCGTCGCGGGCGCCGCGGGCGCGACGGCGACGATGGGCGCCTTCGCGACCGGCGAGGCGTTGTGACGGACGGTCGCCCTGAGCGTCTCGGCTCCGTGTCTGGTGGGGTTCTTCCGTGTCGCCGCGCGGGTGACGCCGGTGAGGGTCCGCCGGCCGGTCGCGCCCGCGGTCGCCTTCGCGGTGCCGCTCGCGGCGCTGACCACACGGGCGGCGGGAGCCCCGGAGTGCGACAGGCCGTGCTGGCCGGCACGCTCGCGCGGCGTCTCGGTGTTGCCTACGACCGCCGCGGTGCCCGTGGCCAGAGCGGCGGCCGTCAGCACCGTGGCGGCGGTCGTCGCGCCGGAGCCGACCGACGTGGCGATGCCGGCGCCGGTCGCGGTCTTGCCGAAGAGGGCGCCGAGGACGCCGAGCTTGACGCCCAGCAGGCCACCGGGCGCGATCGCCAGCGGCCAGGGCGCGACGGCAAGGCGCTCGAGCAGCACGCTGCGCATGCCCTCCGCCTCGCGGGCGCAGGAGCGGCAGCGGCCGGATCCGCGGCCGAGCCCGTGGGCGGCCGCGCGGTCGCCGGTGGCAGCGCTCACGACGGAGGAGACGTGCTGGCGGCAGACGCGGCCGGCAACCTGGGCGCCGACGGCGTCGCGCAGCTTGGAGAGGCCCTCCTCGCGGTGACGCGCGTACTCGCGCGGCCCGAGGCGCAGGGCGGCGCGGGTGGTGCGGCTGTCGCGTCCGGCGCCGATCTCCAGCTGGAGCACGGCGCGCTCGAGGCCGCCCAGGCCGCTGTCGACGAACGCCGCGAGCGCCTGGCGCGGGACTTCCCCCGGCATCGGGGCGAGGTCGCGGCGCAGCAGCGCGCTGGACTCGTTCAGACACCAGCCGAGGTGGACGTGGCGCAGGGAGCCGGTGAGCAGGCGCGCCAGCTCGGCCGTCAGCCCCCGGCGGTCCATCGAGCGGGGGCCGCGGGCTCGCAGCTCGAGCATCGCCCGGTCGACGGCCTGCTCGCGCAGGTGATCCGGCAGGTGGCGGTAGGACCGCTTGGCCTGGCGCAGCGACCAGGGCACCATCTCCACGCAGAAGGCCTCGATGGCCTCGCGCTCGGGGGCGTTGAGCGGCGAGAACCGGCTGACGCGGGCGCTTGCGGGCAGACCGCGACGCGGAGGCGTCACGGGCGGCAGCACCGGGGCAGGGCGGAGCGGGCGGTTGGCGGGAAGGTTCTCCATGGGAGCGGTACCCCTCCGGCGATCAATCGGCATCCCTGCCGCCATCCTTTAGCTCTGGACCCTGAGGTCGTCGTTGAGGCGCGCGTCAGCGCACCATCGGCTCGCCCAACGTAGCTGACGGCCGCCCTCACCGCCAGCGCTGGGCACGATCGCACCGGGCTGCCGCGCCCGCGGAGCTCGGGCCGCCGTCGCCGTCTGCCGCTAACTTCGGGGGGTGACCGAGCTCAGCCACACCGCTGTCGGCACCTGGAGCGGCGGCCGCTTCATGCACTTCGGCGAGGAGCTTGACGACGACCGCCTGCTCGCCCTGCTGCGGCCCGGAGAGGGCGTCGACACCGTCCTGACCGCCGACACCTACGGCGCGGGCGAGGCGGACCGGCTGCTCGGCCGCGCGCTGGACGGCGTCGGCCGCGACAGCTACGCGCTCGTCGGCGCCATCGGACATGACTTCTACACGGGCGAGCGCGACGGCGCGCGCGGCTTCCCGCGCTTCACCGATCCCGCGCTGCGCTCGCCGGCCGAGTACGCCGGCTACGTGCGGATGGCGGCCGAGCGCAGCCTCGAGCGCCTCGGTGCGGACGCCTTCGATCTGCTGCTGCTGCACAACCCCGACCGCACCGGCTACACGAGCGAGGCCGTCTGGGACGCGCTGGAGGCGGTGCGCGCGGCGGGCCTCACGCGCCGGCTGGGCGTCGCGCCCGGCCCGGCCAACGGCTTCACGCTCGACGTGATCGACTGCTTCGAGCGCTTCGGGGACCGGATCGACTGGGCCATGCTGATCCTCAACCCGCTCGAGCCGTGGCCGGGTGAGCTGGCGCTCGATGCCGCCGCGCGCCACGACGTCGACGTCGTCACGCGGGTCGTCGACTACGGAGGGCTCTTTCACGACGACGTCCTGCCGGGCCACGTCTTCCCGCGCACCGACCATCGCGGCTTCCGGCCGGCGGGCTGGGTCGAGCGCGGCCGCGCGAAGCTCGAGCTGATGCGGCCGATCGCCGACCGCCACGGCCTCACGACGCTGCAGCTCGCGTGTGCGTGGAACCTGGCCCATCCCGCGGTGCGCTGCGCCGCCCCCACCCTGATCCAGGAGAGCGGGGCGGCCGCCAAGACGATCGAGGCCAAGCGCGCCGAGCTCGCGGCCGTGCCGTCCGAGGCGGTGCTCTCGTCCGCGGAGGTTGCCGAGATGCGGGCGATCGGCGACAACACCGGCTCGATGAGCCTCAAGGGCGGCGCGCCGGACCACGAAGGCGACGTCCGGCCCGACCGCTGGCCGCTCGACGACCACCTGTCGTCGGTCGCCGCGCGCTGGGGGATCGACCCCGCGCGCGACCTCGTGCCCAGCGGGTCGTAGTCCGCGGGGACCGCTTTGCGCCGCGCCGCCGCGTTCCGGGGGGAACGGCCGGCCGATTAGGGGAAAGGCGCGGTTTCGTTCCTCTCCCCCTCGGACACACCAGGTGCGCCGACGCGCCACTGCGCGACGCTGCCAAAGCCCTCGCCCTCGGCGATCGCGAGGCGCAGGTCGGCGTCTCCGAGGCGGATCACGTCCGCGGAGCGGATCTCGATCACGCCGACGGCCCTCCCGCCGGAGTCGATGAGCGTCCGGTGCCCGCCGCTCTCCGGCAATGGGTCCTCCTCCTGTTCCCACTCCGCGAGCAGCGACGACGTCGCGGTCTTCTCACCCCGCAGGACCGCCGCGACCAGGCGATCGCGCAACGGTCCCGGGTAGCCCAAGTCGCACACGCGGTATCCCTCGTTCGGCACGCCGAGAGCCTACGCGGGGTTCGTGGCCCTACGGCACGTGGAGGGTGATCGGCGGCACCTCGATCGTGGGGACCGGCAGCGCGACCGGCGGGAGCTTGACCACCAGCGGCGGCGTCGTGACGGTGACGCCGTCGCCGCCGACGCTCACTGGCGGCGGCACGGGGGAGGCCGGGGCGGTGGCGGGCGCCGGCGCCGGGGCGCTCGTCGCGGCCGGCGCGGGGGACCTGCGTGGCGGGGAGCCGCCGCCGCCGCCGGCGTGCGACGTCGTCGGCACCCCGGTTCCGGAATCCGCCGGGCGGCCGGGTTTGCGCACCGGCCGGCCCGGCCGGCGCCTCGCGGTTGCGCGGTCGCCCCCAGCGTGGTCGCGCCGCACCGCGGGAAGCGCGCGTCCCGCCGGCGTCGGCGCCGGGAAGGCCGGCGCGGACGCGAGGCCCGTCCCTGGCGCGCGGATGAGGCCGGCGCTCCCGGCGTGGCCCTTGCCGATCGGGCTGCCCGGGAACCGGTCGGCGAGCGACGCGCCGGAGGCGAGCAGCGGGGCCGCGATCGCCACCGAGGCGCCCAGGGCCGGCAGCGTGCGCGCGAGACCGACGGGGCCGAGCAGCCCGCGCAGGGGGAGGAGCGCGCTGGAGGCGGCCGTCGCGACCGTCGACCACAGCAGGCCGCGGCGGCCCGAGTAGTACGCGACGAAGGCGCCGACCGCGGCGGCGTCAAGCCCGACGCCGGACTCCTCGCGCAGCACCGCGAGTGCGCGCTCGTGGGGGCGGGCGGCCCGGTAGGCGCGCGTGGAGGTCATCGCGTCGAAGGTGTCCGCGACCGCGATGATGCGGGCGCCGCGCGAGATCGCGTCGCCCGCGAGCCGGTCCGGGTAGCCCGTGCCGCCGAGGCGCTCGTGGTGATGGCGGACCATGCTGACGATGGCCGGTTCGACGACGCCCTCGAGGAGCTCCGCCCCCTGGCCCGGGTGGCGCTTGACGATGTCGAACTCCGCATCGCTCAGCTTGCCGGGCTTGTTGAGGACCGAGCGCGGCGTGCAGATCTTGCCGACGTCGTGCAGCGCCGCCGCCGTGCGGATCCGCGTGACCTCGGCGTCGGGCAGGCCGAGTTGCCGGGCGATGCCCTCGGCGTGGCGGGTGACGCGCAGCGAGTGGCGGTGCGTGTAGGCGTCGCGCGACTCGACCAGCGCGCTCACCTGCTCCAGCGCGCGCAGGCGCTGCACGGCGTCGACCGAGGCGGGGTCGCGGGCCCCGCGGTCGACGAGGTTGCGCGCCTGCCGGAGCCGGCGCTCCGTGCGCAGCCGCCGCACCCAGCCCCACAGCAGCAGGTCGGCGAACAGCAGATCCTGTGACTGCGGGAAGCGGCGCCACAGGCTCGAGGCGAGCCTGGCGACGAGCAGCGACACCACCAGACAGGCGACGCCGGAGACCAGCAGCGAGGTCAGGCCGCGGGAGAGCGGCAGCAACGACACGGCGGCCGGCGGCAGCAGGATGACGCTGCCCGTGGCCACAATGACGTAGGGCCACTGGCGCCGGACGACGGGCGATTGGGATGACTCGCGCCCGCGCATCTGCGTCCCCTATCGGCGGCCGCCGGGCGGCCGAGCACCGGGCTCGACGAACGTTCTACCCGACGGGCTGGACCGGGCCGCACTCGGCCAGGTCGGCGAAGAGGCGCTGGGCGCGATCCTCGGTCCACCGGTCGGATGCGACCAGGGTCTGCGTGAGATCCTCGACGTCCGTGAGCGCCTCTCGGGCGCCGGGGGCCAGGAAGTCCTCGGAGAACAGCAGGGTGTCGGCGGCGGTCCGCAGACGCTCGACCTCGTGGGGCTGCAGCTTGGCCGGCCCCAGATCCTCGATCGTGGCGACGACCCTGCCGTAGGCGATGGCTCGTTCGCTGTTCATGCGTTCATTGTAGGTACCCCATCACGCCAGCCTGACCACCCAGCGGCCCGGATCCTCGGTCCTGGCGTCCGCGCCGCACGAGAGCGCGCGCGCGACGCCGGTGGGCTCGAGCACGGCCTCGAGCACGAAGCGCCGCCCGTCCGCGGCGCGCAGCCTGACGTGACGATCGCCGTCGAACGCCTCGACCGCGACGTCGTCGACGCCGTCGAGCCCCTCGCGTCGGCGCACGGCGAGCTCGGCGGCCTGGACGGCGGGCGGCCGGCCCGCGAGCCCGCGCATGTGGGCGAGCGGGAGCCGTCCGGCGCGCAACAGCCGCGCCACCTCGCCCGCCGCCGCGGCGGGCACGCGCCCGAGCCAGGCGCCGAGCGGGAGCGCGGCCATCGTCGCGGCGAAGCGGTGGCCCCCGAGGTGCGAGGAGTGCCAGGTCGGCGTGGCGGTGGCCGCCAGCGCGCGCTGCAGCGGCAGGCCCCGGCGGGCGCAGCACGGGTCGCGGGTCGAGTGCGTGCAGACGAGGAAGAGCGGCTCGGTCTCCGGCGTGCCGGCACCCGGCTCGAGCTCGCCGAGGACGTCGAGGTCCAGGCGCTCCAGGAAGCGCCGGCCGGGTTCGAGCCCCGCGAGCCACGCCGCCGGGCGCTCGACCGTGTAGCGGCTCGTCCGGCGCCGCACGACCTGGACCCGCGCTCCGGCCGCCGCAGCCTTCGCGGCCAACTCGGCGGGGACGGGCGCCTTGGGCCCCCACGGGCCGGGGTGCTCGAGGACGAGCACCAGCGGCTCCGCCGGCGCGGTGGCGCTCATGTCCTCGCCGAGGGCCTCGGAGTGCTCGGAGCAGATCAGGCTCATCGCACGACCGTCTGCGCCGGGACAGTCCCGCCCGGAGCGATGCGCGCACCGCGCTCGATCACCGCCCGCACGCCGATGCGCGCGTCGGCGCCGATCCGGATCGGCGCGGCGGCGAGCGCCTGCTCGCGGGTCGGGCGCTCGACATCGTCGTGGCGGTGCTCGAAGTCGACGAGCACCACCTCGGCGCCGAGGTCGCAGCCGGCGCCGATCTCGACGCCGGCGTGGGCGAGGATCACGCAGCGCTCCCCGAGCACCGTGCCGGCCCCGACGCGCACCTCCCCCGCCCGCGCATGGATGCGCGTGCCGGCGCCGACGACGGCGCCGTCCTCGATCACGATGCGGGCAGCGCCGCCGACGTCGAACGTCACGCCGGGGCCGATCATGGGCGTCCCCTCCAGGGTCACGTTGCGGCGCCGGCGCCTCACCGGCCCGCCCACCCCTCGACCAGGAGTCGCCGCCGTTCGCGCAGCTGCTGCTTGAGATACCAGGCGGCGTAGCGCGCGCGGGCCGGCAGGTCGCGGCGCTCGTCGCCGTCGACGCGCTCGTGGCGGCCGAGGGCGGCGAGGGCGCGGTCGGCGATCTCGACCATGCCCGCCGACGTCGGGTGGACGGCGTCGGGCAGCACCACGCGCGGCCCCTTGAAGTCCTCCAGGGCGCAGATCTGCGGGGCCCGCGCGCGCAGGATGCGGTTGGCGGCGGCCACGGCCGCTCCCGCCCGGGGCCGCCCGAGGTCCTCGGGGATGGTCAGGACGAGCACCTGGGGCGCCTGCGCCTCGAGCGCGTCGAGGATGGCGCCCACGTCGCGCGCGAAGGCGGCGGGGTCGAAGGCCTCCGAGCGGGTGTCGTTGGCGCCGACGTAGAGGGTCGCCAGGTCGTACGGTCCGCGCAGCCGCGGCACCTGGCCGCGCAGGACGTCGCGGGCCTGCGCGCCGTCGACGCCGAGGTTTGAGAACGGCAGCTCGAGCGTCTCCGCCAGCCACTGCGCCCACGACTGCGGGTGCACCCCGAGCGCGGGGGCGCCGCCGCGCCCGCGCGTGATCGAGTCCCCCAGGGCGACGAGTCCGCGGCGCACGGTCATACGGGGCGGCGACCCTACCGTGTCGCCGCATGCCGACCGACGCCGAAGGGCCCAAGATCGACCGCGTCCGCGAGGCGCTCAAGCGCGGAGACGAGGAGGGCGCCGACGCCCCGGACCTCGGCGATCCGCCGCTCGAGCGCGTGGCCGACGAGGCCGACCGGCGCGACGACGGGGATCAGGATTGAGGGTCCGCCCGTCCCGCGTCCTGCGTCATCGCCCGCAGGCGCGCGGCGTGCTCGGCCGTCAGCGCGCCCGGCTCCATGCGCCACTTCCAGGATGCGCCGGTCGTGCCCGGGACGTTCATGCGCGCCTCGGAACCGAGGCCGAGGACGTCCTGGGCCTGCATCATGGCGAGGTCGCACCTCGAGGCCAGCGCCAGCCGGATCATCGCCCAGTGCACGGGCTCGTCGGCATCGCCGACGAAGGCGCGGCGGGCCGCGGCGCGGCGTCCCTCGCCGAGCGCCGCCCACCAGCCGGCCACGGTGTCGCTGTCGTGCGTGCCGGTGTAGACGACCTGCTGGGCCTCGTGGTTGTGCGGCTCGTGCGGGCCGTGCTCGTCGTCGGGCTCGAAGGCGAACTGCAGCACGGCCATGCCGGGGAGGCCGAGCTTGCGCCGCAGCGCCGTGACCGGCGGCGTGATGTCGCCGAGGTCCTCGGCGATGACGGCCAGCTCGCCGAGCTCGGCCGCGGCGGCGTCGAACACGGCGCGGCCGGGCCCGCGGCTCCAGTGGCCGTGCAGGGCCGTGCGGGCGCCGCGCGGCACCGCCCAGTAGGCGACGAAGCCGCGGAAGTGGTCGACGCGGACGAGGTCGAAGAGCTCGAAGGTCTGCCGGAAGCGCTCCGTCCACCAGCGGTATCCGCGCCGCTGCAGCGCCGGCCAGTCGTACAGGGGGTTGCCCCACAGCTGGCCGGTCTTGGCGTAGGCGTCGGGGGGCACGCCGGCGACGGCGTCGTCGCGGAACAGCTCGGGCCACGCGCGCTGGTCGGCCGATCCCGGGGCGACGTAGATCGGGACGTCGCCCATCAGGCGAACCCCGCGCTGCGCGGCGTAGGCGCGCAAGGCGGTCCATTCCCGCTCGAAGCGCACCTGGTCGGCGACCTTCCCGCCGACCGCCTCCCACGAGCCGATCCAGAACGCGTGGCGCCCGCGGAAGGCGTCGACCTCCTCGGGCGCCACCTCCGTGCCGGGGTCGGCCAGCAGGTCCGGCCACGCGGCGAAGGCCGAGCGCGCCTTGTAGGGCGAGCCGTGCCGGTCGGGCGGCGAGAGCGGCAGCATCTGCCAGACGGACTGGCCGGCTTCCTGCAGCCAGTCGACGAAGGCGTAGGCGGATGCGCCGAGCCGCCCGTCGGGCAGCGAGGTCAGATGCAGCTGGACGCCGCTGGCACGCCGGAGCTTCACGGGTCGGCAGCTTCCCACGTTTTCGCGCGCCGCAATCGGGCAGAGTCCGCAGACGTGCCCGCCGCCCAGCGCCCCAAGCTCGGTGAGCTGCGTCCCGGCCCCGCGCCGAGCCGCATCCGGATCGGGGCGGCGCAGCCGGTGGTCGACGACGGGCGCTACCCCGCCAAGCGCTGCGTCGGGGACACGGTCGAGGTCTCCGCCGACATCTTCCGCGACGGCCACGAGGTGCTCCGGGCGGTCGCCCGGTACCGCGGCCCCGGCGAGGAGGGTTGGCGCGAGGCCCCGCTGGCCCACGTCGACGCGCACGTCAAGGGGGACCGCTGGGCCGGGTCCTTCGACGTCGAGGCGATGGGCGACTGGACGTGGATGATCCAGGCGTGGGTGGACCCCTTCGCCGCCTGGCGCGACGAACTCGCCCGCAAGCTCGCTTTCGGCCAGCAGGACCTCTCCGGCGAGCTCTCCGAGGGCGCCGTCCTGCTCGCCGAGGCCGCCGACAACGCGCAGGGCGCCGACCAGGCGGCGATCCAGCACGCGCTGAAGACGCTAAAGGATCCGCGGGCCCCCGACCAGGCGAAGTGCGACGCCGCGCTGGGCGCCGAGCTGCTCGCGGCCGTCGAGCTCGCGCAGCCCCGGCACGAGTGCACGACGATGGAGCCGCACCACACGATCGAGGTCGACCGCGTGCGTGCGCGCTACTCGACCTGGTACGAGCTGTTCCCGCGCTCGTGGGGCGGCTTCGCCGGGGTCACCGCGCAGCTGGCGCGGCTGGCCGAGCTGGGCTTCGACGTCCTGTACCTGCCGCCGATCCATCCGATCGGGGAGACCAACCGCAAGGGTCGCAACAACGCCCTGACCGCGGGACCGGACGACCCGGGCTCGCCGTGGGCGATCGGCCACCGCGACCTGGGCGGGCACGAGGCGCTGCACCCCGAGCTCGGCACGCAGGACGAGTTCGACGCCCTGGTCGCCGGCGCGCGCGAGCACGGCATCGACGTCGCGCTGGACTTCGCGATCCAGTGCTCGGCCGACCATCCCTGGCTCACCGAGCACCCGGAGTGGTTCAACCGCCGCCCCGACGGGACGCTCAAGTACGCCGAGAACCCGCCCAAGAAGTACCAGGACATCTACAACCTCGACTGGAACACCGAGGACTGGCGGGCCCTGTGGCAGGCGCTGTACGAGGTGGTGCGCGGCTGGGTGGACCGCGGCGTGCGCGTCTTCCGCGTCGACAACCCGCACACCAAGCCCTTCGGATTCTGGGAGTGGCTGATCGAGGAGATCCGCCGCGACGATCCCGACGTGCTGTTTCTCGCCGAGGCCTTCACGCGGCGCAAGGTCATGCAGGAGCTGGCGAGGATCGGCTTCAACCAGTCCTACACGTACTTCACCTGGAAGAACGCCCGCTGGGAGCTGCGCGAGTATCTGGAGGAGCTCGCCCAGGGCCCCGAGCGCGACTACTTTCGCCCGAACTTCTTCGTCAACACGCCCGACATCCTCAGCGCCTACCTCGTCGACGGCGGCCCCGCGGCCTTCTACGCCCGCCTGCTGCTCGGCGGTCTGCTCAGCCCGTCATACGGGATCTACTCCGGCTTCGAGCACTACGAGAACGTCCCGGTGGCCCCGGGGTCCGAGGAGTACCTGGACACGGAGAAGTTCGAGGTCAAACAGCGCGCGCTGGACGGGCCGATGCTGCCCTTCGTGCAGCGCCTGAACGAGATCCGCGCCGAGCACCCCGCGCTGCAGCACCTATCGAACCTGCAGTTTCTCGAGACCGAGAACGACGCGCTCGTCGCCTTCCTGAAGCGGACGGGCGAGGACTCGGTCATCGCGGTCGTCAACATCGACCCCCACGGCGCTCAGGAGGGGGTCGTGGTCGTCGCCTACGAGTCCGGCCTGCCCCCGGCCTTCGTCGTCGAGGATCTGCTCAGCGGCGAGCGCTTCGACTGGCGCCTCGGGCGCAACTACGTGCGCCTCGACCCCTCCTTCCGCGTCGGCCACGTCTTCGCGGTGCGACCATGACCGACATCTCGACCGCCCGCCCGCACCGCCCCCAGCCCGCCGGCGCCGGCCACTGGTTCGAGTCCGACCCGCTGTGGTTCAAAAAGGCCGTCTTTTACGAGATCCACCTGCGCGGCTTTCACGACGGCAACGCCGACGGGTCGGGCGACTTCCGCGGCCTCACCGAGAAGCTCGACTACCTGCAGTGGCTCGGCGTCGACTGCATCTGGCTGCTGCCGATGTACGCGTCGCCGCTGCGCGACGGCGGCTACGACATCGCCGACTACGAGGCCATCCACCCCGACTACGGCACGCTGGACGACGTCCGCGAGTTCCTCGACGCCGCGCACCAGCGCGGCATGCGCGTGATCGCCGACCTGGTCATGAACCACACGTCCTCCGACCACCGCTGGTTTCAGGAGTCGCGCAAGGGCACGGGCGCCGACGAGCCCAATCCCTACGCGGACTGGTACGTGTGGTCCGACAGCGACGAGTCCTACAAGGGCGCCCGCATCATCTTCGTGGACACCGAGACGTCCAACTGGGCGTGGGACCCGATGCGCCAGGCCTACTACTGGCACCGCTTCTTCTCCCACCAGCCCGACCTCAACTACGACAACCCGGCGGTCCACGACGCCATGCTGAACGCCCTGCGCTTCTGGCTTGACCTCGGGCTGGACGGCTTTCGCCTCGACGCCGTGCCCTACCTCTACGAGCGGGAGGGGACCAACTGCGAGAACCTCGAGGAGACGCACGAGTTTCTGCGCAAGGTGCGCAAGACCGTCGACACGGAGTACCCCGACCGCGTGCTGCTCGCCGAGGCCAACCAGTGGCCCGAGGACGTCGTGGCGTACTTCGGCGACGGCGACGAGTGCCACATGGCCTTCCACTTCCCGGTCATGCCGCGCATGTTCATGGGGATGCGCCGCGAGGACGCGACCCCGATCTACGAGATCCTCGACCGCACGCCGGCGATCCCGCCGAACTGCCAGTGGGGCTTGTTCCTGCGCAACCACGACGAGCTGACACTCGAGATGGTCACCGACGAGGAGCGCGACTACATGTACTCCGAGTACGCCAACGACCCGCGCATGAAGATCAACGTCGGCATCCGCCGCCGCCTCGCCCCGCTGCTGGACAACGGCCGCGACGACATCGAGCTGATGCACGCGATCCTCTTCAGCCTGCCAGGCTCCCCCGTCCTGTACTACGGGGACGAGATCGCCATGGGCGACAACATCTTCCTCGGCGACCGCGACGGGGTCCGCACGCCGATGCAGTGGACGCCGGACAGAAACGGGGGCTTCTCGCGGGCGGACTTCGCGCAGCTCTACGCCCCGCCGCTGATGGACCCCGTGTACGGCTACCAGGCGGTCAACGTGGAGGCGCAGCTGCGCACGCCGACGTCGCTGCTGCGCTGGATGCGCCGCTTCATCTCGCTGCGCAAGGAGCACCCCGTCTTCGGCATGGGCACCTACGAGCCGCTGCCCGGCTCCAACCACCGCATCTTCGCCCACATCCGCCGCTTCGAGGACGACATCGCCCTGTGCGTGCACAACATGGCGCGGTCCGCGCAGGCTGTCGAGCTGGACCTCGGCGAATTCGAGGGGCGCTTCCCCGAGGAGATGTTCGGGCGGACGCGCTTCCCGCAGATCGGCGAGCTGCCCTACCTGCTCACGCTCGCGCCGCGCGGATACTTCTGGTTTCTGCTCAAGCTCGAGGGCGAGGCCCGTGGCTGATCCCGGCGTCCTGCTGCGCGAGGTCGACGGCGACGCGCTCGGCGCGTGGATGCGCGGCCGCCGCTGGTTCGGCGCCAAGGCGGCCGACATGACCCACTTCGGGGTGCTCGACGTCGTCTCCCTGCGCGACGACAAGCCGCCGCTGGCCTGCGCGCTGGTCGAAGCGCGCTTCAACTCCGGCGTCCACGACCTCTACCAGGTGCTGGTCGGCGCCCGCGAGCGCACCGGGGCCGGCGAGGGGATGATCGCCACCGTCGGCGCCAGCCAGGTCTACGACGCCCTGGTCGACCCGGCGGAGGCCGCCGTGATCGCCCGCCTGATGCAGAGCTCGGCGACGATTGACGGCGCCGAGGGCTGCGTGCGCTTTCACTGGACGGGCGCGCTCCCGGCGCTGTCGGCCACGCCGGTCGTGCGCCCGATGGGCGTCGAGCAGTCCAACTCGACGATCGTGCTCGACGACGCCGTGGCGCTGAAGGTCTTCCGCCGCCTGCTGCCCGGAGAAAACCCCGAGCTCGAGATGCTGCGCTTTCTTTCGACGCACGGCTTCGAGAACATCGCCGAGCTCGGCGGGTGGTACGAGTTCACCGGCGACCGCCTGGAGGCGACGCTCGGCGTGCTGCAGCGCTTCGTGGCCGGCGGCCGCGACGGCTGGGAGTTCGCGCTGGCCGAGCCCTCCGCCTTTCTGGAGCGCGCGCGTGAGCTCGGCGAGGTGACCGGCCGCCTGCACTCCGTGCTGGCCTCGGACGCCGGCGACCCGGCCTTCGCGCCGGAGGAGCCGGGCGACGAGGCCCTCGGCCTGCTGGTCGCGACGATCGACGAGGAGATCGAGCGGGCCTTCCTCGAGCTGCGCGAGGACAACGCGGCCGTCGCGCCGATCCTCGGCCGGGGCGAGGAGCTGCGCGACCGCCTGTCGCTGCTCTCCCACCAGAGCGCGGGCGGGCGCCTGATCCGCCAGCACGGCGACTACCACCTCGGCCAGACGCTGCTCGGGCCCGACGGCTGGGTGATCCTCGACTTCGAGGGCGAGCCGGCCCGCACGCTGCCCGAGCGCCGCCGCAAGCGCTCGCCGCTGCGTGACGCCGCCGGCATGCTGCGCTCCTTCGCCTACGCCGCGTCCGCGATGGAGCTGCTCGAGGGCCACGAGGTCCCCGGGGGCTGGGAGGACGAGGCGCGGCGGGCGTTCTTGGAGGGCTACTTCGCCACGGTCGAGCACGTGCTGCTGCCCGCGGGCGAGTCGTCGATCGCCAAGCTGCTGGCGATCCACGAGCTCGAAAAGGCCGTCTACGAGCTGCGCTACGAGCTCAACAACCGCCCGCAGTGGGCGGCGATCCCGGTTGCCGCCATCGTGCGGCTGCTCGACGCATCGATGGATTGAGCGTCACGGGGTCCAGTCCACGCGCGCGAAGCGCTCGTGCAGGCGGGCACCCCGCGGCGGGTTGAGGGCCGCGACCCAGGAGATGCGCCCGAGGACGTGGGCGCGCAGGTCGCCGACGCCGCTGCGGTTCGCCGCCGCGGCGCCGTGCAGCGCCGCGTCGTGCAGCAGCGCCTCGAGGGCGTCGTACTCCTCGCGCGGGACGTTCGGGTGCGCGTTGACGACGGCGCCGGTGACGCGCTGGCGGCCGGCTGCGGTCATGAAGCGGGTCTTGGCCTCGTGGAGCGCGAAGCCCTCGTCGCGCGCGATCGTGCGCGTCGTGCGCAGCAGCCGCGGCGCGGCGCCGTGCAGTTCGCCGGAGAAGGCCAGGTCGTCGGCGTAGCGGCTGTAGGCAGCCCCGGTCGCGTCGGCGAGGCCGCGCAGGCGGCGGTCGAGGCCGAAGGCCGACAGGTTGGCGAGCATCGGTGATGTGGGTGCGCCCTGGGGGAGGTGGGGGGTGTTCAGACGCCGGCGCAGCGGGTCGTGCGCCCGCGCGCGGACGGCGTGCGGCGTGGTCGACGTGCACAGCCCCGCGAGGGAGTGGGCGACCGCCTCCGGATAGCCGGCGGTGCGGAAGATCCCGTACACCCGGCCGCCGGTCACGCCGGCGAAGAAGTCGTGCAGGTCCAGGCAGACCACGACGGCCCGGCCCGCGTGGACGGCGGCGTGGGTGCGCGCCGAGCGCCCGCGCGTGAAGCCGTGAGCGGCGTGGTGGGCCGGGATCCAGTCGAGGATCTCGTGCAGGATCCGGCGCTGGATCGCCTTCGTCTGCGCTTTGGGGATCTCGAGCAGGCGCGGCGGGCCGCGGCGGCGCGGGACCCAGGCGTAGCGGTAGTGGCGCAGGCGCTCGTCGGCGACGTGGCGCTCGAGGCCGCGCACGTCGGCGAGCCACTCGAGCCGGCTGTCTGAGACCTCGAGCCAGGCCGCGAGGGCTCCCAGCGTCGGGATCTCGGGCACCGGCCAGCGGATCCGGCCCATCTGTCCCTCGGTGACGCGGTAGCGGCGGGGGCGGGGCGGCGCCTCCCGTCCCGAAAGCTCGGCCAGCACGAGCACGATGTAGGCGACGAGCTCGCGGGGCCGGTCGGCCGGCGGGCGCCGGTAGGCGGCGAGCACCTCGCCCGCGAGCCGCGGGGCCCAGGGCGCCCAGCCGTCGAGCGCCCTGCGCGCGCGGCGGGCCATCGCCGCCTCCGTCCAGGGGCCGCCGAGGAACGCCGTCGCGAGCGGCACCGCCAGGGCACGCCGCGTGGCGAGGTCGAACATCTCCTGGGAGTGTGACGGCGTCCCGCTCCGACCGCGCCCTGTCGTGTGGGTGCCGTCGTGCGCCGTAAGGCAGCACGCGCGCACCTGCGATGCGATGCCGAGGTCGTCTCGGTGTCCCCGGGGGTGCCCCGGAGAGGCTCCGCGCGCCCGAGGGCGGGCGGGACCGGCTCGGAGCGGGCCGCCGTTGCGTGAGCGTATCGTGCGTGATCGCCTCGATCGTCATCCGTCCACGTTTCGCCCGGGCCAAATGGGAGAAGATCTCAAAGCAGTGAGTGATATCGACCAGCTGGTCGACGGAAAGCACGCGGATCCCCATTCCGTGCTCGGAGCCCACCGCCACGACGGCGGCGTGATCGTGCGCACCTTTCGGCCCGCCGCGCAGAGCGTCGTGGTCCGGCCCGCGGGCGCCGACGCCGTCGAGGCGGCACAGGTGCATCCCGCCGGCCTCTTCGAGGCCGCGCTCGCCGACGCCGTCCTCCCGCTCGACTACGAGCTCGAGATCGCCTACGCCGACGGCAACACCTTCACCCTGCGCGACCCCTACGCGTTCCTGCCGACCCTCGGGGACCTCGACGTCCATCTCGCCGCCGAGGGGCGCCACGAGGAGCTGTGGTCCAAGCTCGGGTCCCACGTGCGCGAGGTCGGCGGCGTGACCGGGACGAGCTTTGCGGTCTGGGCGCCCGCCGCGCGGTCGGTCAGCGTGATCGGCGAGTTCAACTCGTGGGACGGCCGCCTGCACCCCATGCGCGCGCTCGGCTCCAGCGGCATCTGGGAGCTCTTCGTCCCCGACGCGCGCGAGGGCCAGCGCTACAAGTTCGAGATCCGCGCCCCCACGGGCGAGATCCGCCTGAAGGCCGACCCCTACGCGCAGGCCGCCGAGCACCCCCCCGAGACGTCGTCGGTCGTACATCGCTCCAGGCACGAGTGGCGCGACGGGGAGTGGATGCAGCTGCGGGCCGACCGCGACCAGCTCGCGCAGCCGATGTCGATCTACGAGGTCCACCTCGGTTCCTGGCGGCGCAACGCGGCCGACGGCGACCGCGCGCTCACCTACCTCGAGCTCGCCGACGAGCTGTCGGCCTACGTCAGGGACATGGGCTTCACGCACGTCGAGCTGCTGCCGGTCATGGCGCATCCGTTCGACGGCTCGTGGGGCTACCAGGTGACCTCGTACTTCGCCCCCACGCCGCGCCACGGCTCGCCCGACGACCTCAAGGAGTTCGTCGACCGCCTGCACCACAACGGCATCGGCGTGCTGATGGACTGGGTGCCGGCGCACTTCCCCAAGGACGACTGGGCGCTCGCGCGCTTCGACGGCACCGCGCTGTACGAGCACGAGGACCCCCGCCGCGGCGAGCATCCCGAGTGGGGCACGCTCGAGTTCAACTTCGGCCGCAACGAGGTGCGCAACTTCCTCGTCTCCAGCGGCCTGTACTGGCTCGACGAGTACCACTTCGACGGGCTGCGCGTCGACGCCGTCGCGTCGATGCTCTACCTCGACTACTCCCGCGAGGACGGCGAGTGGGTGCCCAACCCGTTCGGCGGCAACGAGGACCTCGACGCGGTCGCCTTTCTCAAGCAGCTCAACGAGGTGCTCTACGCGCGCGAGCTGGGCGCGCTCAGCGCGGCCGAGGAGTCCACCGCCTGGCCGGGCGTCTCGCGCCCGACGTACCTCGGCGGGCTGGGCTTCGGCTTCAAGTGGAACATGGGCTGGATGCACGACACGCTGGACTACTTCAAGCAGGACCCCTTCTACCGCCGCTGGCACCACCACGAGCTGACCTTCTCGCTCGTCTACGCCTTCACGGAGAACTTCATCCTGCCGCTGTCCCACGACGAGGTCGTCCACGGCAAGGGCTCGCTGTACGCAAAGATGCCGGGCGACCACTGGCAAAAGCACGCCAACCTCCGCACGCTGTACGCCTACATGTGGGCGCACCCCGGCAAGAAGCTCTTGTTCATGGGCCAGGAGTTCGCCCAGGAGCAGGAGTGGAGCCACGAGCGCTCGCTGGACTGGCGCCTGCTCGAGCAGCCGGCCAACCACGGCATGCAGGCGCTGGTGCGCGACCTCAACCACACCTACAAGGCGCGCCCCGCCCTGTGGGAGAACGACTTCGAGGGCGACGGCTTTTACTGGCTCGAGCCCAACGACGCCGAGAACTCCGTCGTCGCCTTCGCGCGCACCTCGCTCGATCACTCGGACATCGTCGCGACCGTGCTCAACCTGACCCCGGTGCCGCGCTACGCCTACCGCGTCGGGCTGCCTCGCGAGGGGCGCTGGGTCGAGGCCGTCAACACCGACTCGACGCACTACGGCGGGTCGGACGTGGGCAACTTCGGCGGCGTCGTCGCCGAGGCGATCCCGTGGGGGGGCCAGCCGTTCTCCGCCGAGATCACGCTGCCGCCGCTGGGCGGCCTGTGGCTCGTGCCCCAAGCCGCCTGAGCGCGATCCCGCGGGTCGCCTGGCCCTCAGAGGGTCATCCCCAATAGGCAGCGGGCCCGCGGCGCGGGAGTCTTTCGGTCATGACTCCCCAGGACCCCATCCCCGCCCCGACGCAGTCCCCGCCCCCTCCGCCGCGCCGACTCACGCGGTCCTCCTCGGACCGGATGATCTTCGGCGTCGCGGGGGGCGTCGCCCGGCACTTCGGCCTCGATCCGTCGCTGGTGCGCATCGCCTTCGTCGTGCTCACGCTGTTCGGCGGCTTCGGGCTCGCCGTGTACGGCGTCGCCGCGCTCGTCGTGCCGTCTGACGACGGGAGCGTCGGCCTCGCCGGCACGAGCCGGACGCAGAAGGCCGCGCTCGCGGTGATCGCCATCGCCGTCGTCGTCTCGTTCCCGTTCTCGGGCGCCGGCGTCTTCTTCTTCGGTCCGGGCCTGCTCGCGCTGCTGGTCGTCGGCGCGGTCGTCGTGCTCGTGTGGCGCTCGCTGGGCGGGGAGGGCAACGCGCGGCTCGTGCGCGCTGCGTGGCTGATCCTCGCCGTCGCGGGGTCCGTCCTACTCGGCCTCGGCGCAGGGGCCGCCGCGGCCTTCGGCGCCGGCACGGGCGCGGCTGTGCTGGTCATCGCCGCCGGGGTGACGCTGACCGTCGGCGGCTTGATCGGCGGCGCGCGCTGGCTGATCGTGCCCGCGCTGCTGCTGGCGCTGCCGGTCTCCGTCGTCTCGGCGGCCGACCTGGACCTCAGGGGCGGCGTCGGCGAGCGGGAGTACCGTCCAGCCTCCGTGCCGGAGCTGCGCCCCTCCTATCGCCTCGGCGCCGGCAGGCTGCGCCTCGATCTGCGTGACGTGAAGTTCGAGCGCGGGACGACGACGCGGCTGTCGCTGCGGGTGGGCGCCGGCGAGATCGTGCTCGCGACGCCGCCGACCGTCTGCGTCCAGTCCTCCGCGCACATCGGCGCGGGCCGCAGCGACCTGTTCGGCGTTCATCACGAGGGCGTCGACATCGACGCGGAGCAGCGTCCCACGCCCATCGGCCGCGCACCTGTGCTCGTCGTCGACCTTCACGCGGGCGTCGGGCAGACCCAGGTGGAGCTGACTGCGGCGGATGCCTGGGGGCAGGAGGGCTTCCAGCCCCAGGCCGAGTGCCTGCCGCGCACGGGGTGATGCGCCGCCGAGTCGACATCGTCTCCGTGGCGGCGGGCCTGGCGGTGACCGCGCTCGGCGTGCTGCTCCTGCTCGACCAGCTCGGCGTGCTGCGCCTGAGCTTCGACTACGCCGCGCCGGCGGTCCTCGCGACCGCCGGCACGGTGCTGCTCGCCAGAGGGCTGGCGCGCGATGACTGAGGCGGCGACCCTCGCGCGCGATCCGGCGCACGGGATGCTCGGCGGCGTCTGCGCCGGGATCGGGCGGCGCGTCGGCGTCGACCCGCTCGTCCTGCGCGCGGTGTTCGTGCTCGCGAGCGTCGCCGGCGGGGCCGGCGTGGCGATCTACGTGCTCGCCTGGGCGGCGCTGCCCGAGGCGCCGGGCGCCGACGGGGCAGAGCGCCGGCGGCGGCTGTCCAGCGCCGATCCGCGCAGCCTGCAGGTCGCCGCGGGCATCGGCCTGCTGGTGCTCGCGGTGCTGCTGGTCTTCCGCGCCTGGGGGTTCTGGGTCGGGGACGGGCTCGTGTGGCCGGTCGTGCTCGTCACCTCGGGCGCCGCGCTGGTCTGGCGCCAGTCGCAGAGGGAGGGCGAGCCGGAGACGGTGGTCCCCGACGGCTCCGCGGGCGGCCGCGAGCGGCGCGGCGTCGGCCTCTCGGCGCGCCTGGGATCCTCGGCCCGCGGCGGCGCCGTGCTCGGGGCGCTGCTCGTCGTCGGCGGGGGGCTCGTGTTCCTGTGGCTCAACGACGCGCTGCGCCCCGCGCGCGACGTCCTGCTCGCGGTCGTCGTCGTCGTGGCGGCGGCGGCCCTGATCCTGGCGCCGTGGTGGCTGCGGCTCGTGCGCGGCCTCTCGGCCGAGCGCGCCGAGCGCATCCGCTCGCAGGAGCGCGCCGAGGTCGCGGCGCACCTGCACGACTCGGTCCTGCAGACGCTCGCGCTGATGCAGCGGCGCGCCGACGACCCGCGCGCGGTGGCGACGCTCGCGCGGCGCCAGGAGCGCGAGCTGCGCGCATGGCTCAACGGCAGCGGCGCCGGGGACTCCCCGCCGACGACGCTCGCGCCCGCGCTCGGGCGCGTCGCGGTCGAGGTCGAGGACACGCACGGCGTCGCCGTCGAGGTCGTGACGGTCGGCGACTGCCCGCTGGACCCTGCCACCGAGGCCGTCCTCGCCGCCGCGCGCGAGGCGCTCACCAACGCCGCGAAGTTCGCCGGCACGGAGCCGATCGCCCTGTTCGCGCAGATCGACGCCGATCGCGTCGTGGTCTTCGTGCGTGACCGCGGGCCGGGTTTCGAGCTCGAGGCCGTGCCAGACGACCGCCGCGGCGTGCGCGAGTCGATACTGGGGCGCATGCAGCGTCACGGCGGACGCGCCGCCATCCAGGCCGCCCCGGGGGCGGGCACCGAGGTCGAGCTCGTGCTCGAGCGCCGGTCATGAGCGATCCGTCGGTCGTCATCGTCGACGATCACGCGCTCTTTCGCGCGGGCGTCCGCGCCGAGCTCGACGGCCTCGTGCGCGTGCTCGGCGACGCCGCGACGGTCGCGGACGCCGTGCGGCTGATCGGCGATCAGCAGCCGGACGTCGTGCTGCTCGACGTCCACATGCCGGGCGGCGGCGGCGCCGAGGTCATCCGCCAGGCCGGCGGCGGCCGCCATTACCTGGCCCTGTCGGTGTCCGATGCGCCCGAGGACGTGATCGCGATCATCCGCGCGGGGGCTCGCGGGTACGTCACGAAGACGATCTCCGGCGCCGACCTCGCCGACGCCGTGCGCCGGGTCGCCGACGGCGACGCGGTCTTCTCCCCGCGCCTGGCGGGCTTCGTCCTGGACGCCTTCGCGGGCGCCGCTCCCGCGGCGGCCGAGCCCGTCTCCGCGGAGGTCGAGCAGCTCACCCCGCGCGAGCAGGAGGTGCTCCAGCACATCGCCCGCGGCTACCTGTACAAGGAGATCGCCCTGCGGCTCGGCATCTCCGCCAAGACCGTCGAGGCGCACGTCTCGTCGGTGTTGCGCAAGCTCCAGCTCTCCACGCGGCACGAGCTCAGCCGCTGGGCGATGGAGCGCCGGCTGGTCGATTAGGTCGGCGCGGCCATCCCCGCCCCTCAGGCGAGCAGCGCGACCGCATCCCCGACCGCGACCCGGCCGGGCTGCGCGACGCTGCCGTGCACGCCGAAGGGGAGCGATTCGGCGGTCCCGAGGTCCCCACGCGTCCGGCGCAGGTGCTCGAGCATGTCCATGTCGGCGCGGCCGGTGTCCGGGTTCTGGCTGGTGACCAGGCAACGGCCGGTGTGGCCGGTCGGGCGGACGATCGCGTCGCCGATGCGGACGCGATGGCCGACCCAGTCGTCCTCGGCATGGGCGGGGACGCCGTCGACGCCGAAGAGCATGCGGAAGCGGCGCGGGTCAAAGGTGCCCACCGCGGCGGTCGAGAGCATCGAGACGGCCCCGCCGCGGCCGCGGTCCTGGGCGGCGGAGGGGCGCTGCGGCCGGACCAGGCGCAGCGGCACTCCCGCGTGGGCGGACAGGGCGTCCGAGAACGGACCGCGAACCAGGTTCCCGGTGCGCGGTCGCCCGTAGAACCGGCTCGTGATCGGCTCGCCCAGCTCGACCTCCCCCTCCGCCACCTCGCCGCCCGGGAAGGTCAGGCACAGCCGCTGCGCGGCGTCGTCGTACGCCGCCCCCACACAGACCAGCGGGCCCGCCAGCTTGCCGTTGATCATGCGCCCGCGGTCGTCGACGAGGTGGAAGCGGCGGTTCTCCACGACGCCCTCCGGCGTGAGCTCGACCGCGTCGGCCGCGACCAGCCCGAGGCCCTTGACCGGGGCGATCGAGATCCAGGCCACACGTCCCTGCACGCCGGACGACGCTAGTGCGATGCTCGCGCGGCTCGTGCGCCGATGCCTGCTCGCCGTCCTGCTCTCCACGACCGTCGCCCCCGCCTCCGCGGGCGCCGCCGACTGGAGCGCTCCGCGCGCGCTGCTGGCCGGGCCGCGCGCGGCGGGGATCGAGCCGCTCGGGCCGCCGGACAGCTACTTCGCCGCGACGCTCGGCCTGGGCGTCACGCACGCCTTCGAGGCTGCCGCCCGCGGATGCGGCGGCGCGGGACAGCGGGGTCTTCACGCATCCGACCTCGACGGTCGCCCTCGGCAGCGGGCCGCAGGGAGCTGTCGTCATGGCGGCGGAGAACGGCGCCGATACGCTGCTCAGCTACCGGCGCACGGCCGGCGGCGCGGCGGTGCAGGACGTGCTCGAGCTCGGGCGGGCGCGCGGGGCGGACGTCGGGGCCGACGGCACTGTGGTGGTCGCCGACCGCGAGCGCTTCGACGCCGCGCCAGCCGGGCTGGGCTTCGCCGGCGTCCAGCGCCCGTCCGGGATCGAGCTGCCGTTCGCCAGCGACGTCGCGGTCTCAGACGGCGGCACCGTCTACCTCGCAGCCGCCACCGATGGCGCGGTGACCCTCTACGAGCGACACGCAGACGGCCAGATCGACGATATGGAGCTGGCCGGCTACGACGTCGCCACCACCGACGCGGTGCCCGACATCGCGGTCGCGGCGGGCCGGGATGGAGCGGTCTCGGTCGTCTGGACCCAGCCCGCCGGCCCCGTCCGCGCGAACGTCCGCGCGGAGCTGTTCGCCCGCACGCGTCGCGTGGGTGGGTCCTTCGGGCCGCTTCAGCGGCTCGACACCTCGCGGCGGCCGGAGCTGTCTCCGCGCCTGGCCTCGGCCGGCGGCGGTCGGGTGGTGGCGGCGTGGGTCGCGGCCCACGCGCGCCGGGGCCGGCAGCCACCGCGAAAGCTCTTCGTCTCCTTCTCCGCACCAGGTCCCGGCGCGTTCGGGCCGCCGGAGGCGGTCTCCTCGTTCGGGCGGGTGGCGGGCGGCAGCCCGGCCGTGCACGGGCGCGACGCGCGCAGCCCGGACCTCGCCTCCCTCCCCGACGGCCGGGCGGCGCTCGCCTGGTCCGCCGGCTGCCCGCGCTGCGACACGAGGGTCGAGGTCGTCACGGCCACCGCCACCGGGCGTTTCGGCGAGCCGCGCGTGCTGAGCCCGCTCGGCATCCTCGCGGACGGGCCCAGCGTGGCCCTCGACGGCGCCGGCGGCGCCGCGGCCGTCTGGACGCAGCAGGAGCCGGTGACCCATGCCCAGACGACGGCGGTCGTCGCCCGTACCCCCAGACTCCCGACCGCTGCGCCGCGTCCTGACCGGCGTCCGCCGACCGTGCGGTTGCGACCGCTCGTGTCGCTGCGCCGCGCGCTGGCGCGCGGGCGGCTCGGGGTCCGCGCGCGCTGTAGCGAGCCCTGCTCCGTGCACATCGACCTCGGTCAGGGCGATGACCGCTCCGAGGCTGTGGCGCCGTCGCGCGGCGTCGCGGTGGTCCGGATCGACCGCATGGTGGCGCGCCTGATCCGCCTCGGGCTGCGCCGGCGCGGGCACATCGCAGCCGGCTACGCCGCGACGGACCGGGCCGGCAACCTGCGGCGCGGGCGGCTGCGGCTGGAGGGGTAGGCGATTGATTTGGGCGCGCAGCGGATAAGTTCTGGGCAGTGTTGACCGACCGCTTCCCCTGGGAGCGCCGGCTCGGAGCGACGCCGGCGGCCAGTGGGCGGTTCGACTTCCGCTGCTGGGCGCCCGGCCCCGCCGACGTCCGCCTGCGCCTGCACGGCGCCGACGCCGCCATGGAGCCCGCGGGCCACGGCGTCTACGAGCTGACCGCCCCCGCGTCCGCCGGCGACGACTACGCGTTCGTCCTCGACGGCGCCCCGCTGCCCGACCCGGCGACCCGCTGGCAGCCCGCGGGGCTGCGCGGGCCCAGCCGGACGCTGGACCCCCGCGACTTCGCCTGGACCGACGGCGGCTACGACCCGCCCGCCCTCGGGGACCTCGTCGTCTACGAGCTGCACGTGGGGACGTTCAGTGCCCCCGGGACCTTCGACGGCGCGATCGAGCACCTGCCCGCGCTCTCAGAGCTCGGCGTCAACGCGATCGAGGTGATGCCGGTGGCGGAGTTCCCGGGCACGCGGGGCTGGGGCTACGACGGCGTCTACCTGTCCGCCGCCCAGTCCTCCTACGGCGGCCCGCCCGCTCTGCAGCGGCTCGTCGACGCCGCGCACGGCCTCGGGATTGCGGTCCTGCTCGACGTCGTCTACAACCACGTCGGCGCCTCCGGCAACACCGCGCTGCGCGCCTTCGGGCCCTTTCACACCGAGAAGTACTCGACGTTCTGGGGCGCGGCGATGAACTTCGACGACGAGGACTCAGACCCCGTCCGCGAGTGGGTCCTGCAGTCCGCCGAAGGCTGGATTGCCGACTTCCACGTCGACGGGCTCCGCCTGGACGCCATCCACGCGATCTACGACCAGGGCGCCGAGCACCTCGTCGCCGCGATCACCCGCCGCGTCCACGCGGCCGACCCCAACGCGCTCGTGATCGCCGAGTCCGGCCTCAACGACCCGAAGGTCGTGCGGCCTGCCGGCCGGGGCGGCTGGGGCTGCGACGCGGCCTGGGCCGACGACTTCCACCACGCCCTGCGCACGCTGCTGACCGGCGACGCCGAGGGTTACTACGAGGAGTTCGGGCGCCTTGCCGACCTCGGCAAGGCCTTCCACCGCCCGCACGTGCACGACGGGACCTACTCGACCTTTCGCCGGCGGCGCTTCGGCGCGCCCGCCGAGGACCGCTCGCCCAGGCAGTTCGTCGTCTTCAGCGCCAACCACGACCAGGTCGGCAACCGCGCACTCGGCGACCGGCTGCCCGCGGCGGTCCGGCCGCTCGCGGCGCTGTGCACCATCCTCTCCCCCTTCATCCCGATGCTCTTCCAGGGCGACGAGTACGGCGAGCCGGCGCCCTTTCAGTTCTTCACCGACCACATCGACGAGGAGATCGCCGTCGCGACGCGCGAGGGCCGGCGGGAGGAGTTCGCCGCCTTCGCCGCCTTCGCGGGGGAGGAGGTCCCCGATCCCCAGGACCCGGCGACCTTCGAGCGCTCCAAGCTGACACGCAGGGCGGACCCGCGGCTGCTCGACCTGCACCGGCGCCTGATCGCGGCGCGCCGCGCACTGCCGCCGGGTGACGCCCGCGTCGCCACGGACGAGGCCGGACGGTGGCTGCGCGTGCGGCGCGGCGACCAGGTGCTCGTCGCCAACTTCAACGACCACCAGGAGATCACCGTTCCCCTCGACGCGCCCGCCCGCGAGATCCTCGTCGGCACCCACATCGACGACACCCACGTCACCGCGCAGGGCGTGAGGCTGCCCGCCCTGGCCGGAGCCCTGGTCAGGGCCGCGACCGGCAGCGCCCGGTCTGATGCGGCCCGCCCGATGGGCGCCGAAGGCCCGTCGTGAGTCGCGAGGTCTGGCCCGGCAAGCCGCTCCCGCTCGGTCCCGCCTGGGACGGCGAGGGCACGAACTTCGCGATCTTCTCCGAGGCCGCCGAGAAGGTGGAGCTGTGCCTGTTCGACGCCGACGATCGCGAGGAGCGGATCGTCCTGGAGGAGGTCACCCACCAGCACTACCACTGCTACCTGCCGGGCATCGGGCCCGGCCAGCGCTACGGCTACCGCGTCCACGGGCCCTACGACGCCGAGCACGGCCTGCGCTTCAACCCGAGCAAGCTGCTGATCGACCCCTACGCCAAGGCGATCGAGGGCGGCGTGAAGTGGGACGAGGGCAACGTGCACCCCTACGTCCCCAGCGGGGATCCGGACGACGACCTCGAGATGGACGACACCGACGACTCCGACGCCGTCCCGAAGTCGCTCGTGGTCGACCACCAGTACTACTGGGAGGGCGACCAGCCGCCCAACATTCCCTGGTACGAGACGGTCATCTACGAGACGCACGTCAAGGGCTTCACCAAGCAGATGGAGGAGGTCCGCCCGGACCTGCGCGGCACCTACGCCGGGATGGCCTCCGAGCCGGCGGTCTCCTACCTCTCCGAGCTCGGCGTGACTGCGGTCGAGCTGCTTCCCATCCACCACATCATCGACGAGTCCTTCTTGCACGAGAAGGGGCTGACCAACTACTGGGGCTACTCCTCGATCGGCTTCTTCGCGCCGCACGCGGGCTACTCGGCGTCGGGCTCGGACGGCGAGCAGGTGCGCGAGTTCAAGGGCATGGTCAAGGCCCTGCACAAGCAAGGCATCGAGGTCATCCTCGACGTCGTCTACAACCACACCGCCGAGGGCAACCACCTCGGCCCGATGCTGTCCTTCAAGGGCGTCGACAACCAGGCCTACTACCGCTTGGTGCCCGACGACACGCGCCACTACATGGACTTCACGGGCACGGGCAACTCGCTCAACGTCATGCACCCCTCGACGCTGCGGATGATCATGGACTCCCTGCGCTACTGGGTCACCGAGTGCCACGTCGACGGCTTCCGCTTCGACCTCGCCTCGGCGCTGGCGCGCGAGCTCTACGACGTGGACCGCCTGAGTGCGTTCTTCGACACGATCCACCAGGACCCGGTCCTGTCGCAGGTCAAGCTGATCGCCGAGCCGTGGGACGTTGGGCCGGGCGGCTACCAGGTCGGCAACTTCCCGGTGCTGTGGAGCGAGTGGAACGGCATCTACCGCGACACGATGCGCGACTTCTGGCGTGGCGAGGCCGGGCCGGACGCCTTCGCCGCGCGCTTCACGGGCTCGGCCGACCTGTACGAGTCCGACGGTCGCGACCCGTTCGCGTCGGTCAACTTCATCACCGCCCATGACGGCTTCACCCTGCGCGACCTCGTCTCCTACAACGACAAGCACAACGACGCCAACCACGAGGACAACAAGGACGGCACGGACGACAACCGCTCCTGGAACATGGGCGTCGAGGGGCCGAGCGACGACCCGGAGATCGTCGCGCTGCGCGCGCGGCAGATCCGCAACTTCCTGACGACGCTCGTGCTGTCCAGCGGCACGCCGATGATCCTCGGGGGCGACGAGCTCGGCCGCACCCAGGGCGGCAACAACAACACCTGGTGCCAGGACTCCGAGATCTCCTGGTACGACTGGCACCTCGGGCCCGAGCAGGAGCAGCTGCTCGAGTTCACGCGGGCGCTGATCGCCCTGCGCCGCAACCACCCGGTCTTCCATCGCTCGTCGTTTCTGGCCGGCGAGGAGATCGAGGGGTCGGGCCTGCCGGACGCCTGGTGGTTTCGCACCGACGGCAACCAGATGACCTCGTCGGACTGGCGCTCAGGGCACCCGGTCGTCGGCCTGTTTCTCAACGGCGAAGAGAT
>JBBQBV010000017.1:0-37169 GCA_038318085.1 Solirubrobacterales bacterium | reverse complement strand
ACGCGCTCGCGGTCGTCTCGTCCCCCGTGACGGGGGATCAGACGACCCTCGGCGGGACCTAGGCGCCGGCGCGCGCGCCGGCGCCCGCGGGCAGCGGATCGAGCTCGACCGGGCCGTGGTGCATGGCGCGCAGGCGGACATCGCGCCAGCTCAGGCCCTCCTTGAGCAGCGCCGGCGTGCCCATGACGATCGCAGTGGCGATCTCGACCGCCTGCAGGATGATCCCGTAGGCCAGCGCGTCGGCCGAGCCGACGCCGTAGGCGCCGTGCAGCACCGCGACGCATGCGGCCTGGAAGACGCCGAGGTTCGAGGGCGTGGCCGGCAGCACGGCGGTGACGTTGACGGCGAAGAGCACGGCCGCCGCCGCGCCGATACCGGCGCGGTCGTCGAGCCCGAGTGCGGCGAGCAGCACCCAGCAAGACACCCACTGGATCCCCCACGCCAGCAGCTGCAGGACCGTCGCCTGCGCGCCCAGCCGCGGTTGGCGGAACACGCAGAGCCCGGCCCGCACCTGGGCGGTCGCGGCACGGGCGCGCTGAAGGAACGCCTGCACCCGCCGCGAGCGCGAGGGCAGACCGCCCCGCAGCAGCGCGGGCGCGGCGAGGACGATCGCGACGAGCGCCAGCGGCGCTATGGCGAAGAACGCCAGCGCGCTGTGCTTCTGGCTGAAGAGGTCGACCGTCGAGAACATGACGATCCCGAGGATCACGAGCGCGACGACGTTCAGCAGCGTCTGCGAGACGATCGTGCCGATGACCGCGGGCAGCAGCTCGCGCGGGCGCCCCGTGCGCCGCGCGACGATCAGCGCGCGCGACGGCTCGCCGAGCCGGGCCGGGAGCGTCGCGGACATCAACACGCCGATGAACGTCCCCTGCAGCGCGTCGGTGCGGCGCAGCCGTGCGTCGCTCGGCAGTGCGGCGCGCAGGATCGCGTGCCAGGCGACGCCGCGCACGGCCATCGACAGGCACATCAGCCCGAGGCTCGCGAGCACCCAGGTCGGGGTCGCCTCCAGCAGGCTCGCGCCGATGCGGTGCAGGCCGATGCGCCGCAGCGCCTCGACGGCCAGCAACGTGGCGGCGACGCCGGCGAAGCCGATCGCGCCGCGGCGCGCCACCGACCGCGCGCGCGAGCGGGAGTCCGATCGCGCCCGTCCCGGCTCGAGTCCGGCGAGGCGTCGCTGGGGCTGCTGCCGGCGGCCGAGGTCGGCCGGTACGGCACCGAGGAACACGCCCGCGCGCGCGCGGACGCCCCGCGGCGTCGGCATCGCGACGGCGTCCTCGTAGGCGCCGAGGACCTCGCCCGCGACCGTCGGCCAGGCGTAGCGATGGGCGTGCTCGCGGGCCGCGCCGGCCATTCCGGCGCGGCGGGTAGGGTCGAGGGCGAGGTCGCGCAGGGCTCCGGCCAGCGCCGTGGCGTCCGCACGCCCCACGAGCACGCCGTCGACGCCGTCGTGCACCACGTCGCGGTAGCCGGCGATGTCGGAGGCGACGACCGGGGTGCCGGCCGCGAAGGCCTCCGTGAGCACCATTCCGAAGCTCTCGCCGCCCAGCGACGGCGCGACCAGCAGGTCTGCGCTCGCCAGCACGGCGGCCTTCTCGGCGTCGGACACCTTGCCCAGGGCCATCACGCCGCGGGCGTCGACCATCAGCGGTGTGATCTCGTCGCGACTCGCGCCGACCACGACGAGCTCGACGCCGATGTGCTCGCGCAGCGCCTCGAAGGCGCGCAGCAGGACGGGCAGGCCCTTGCGCTCGACGGCCTGCCCGACGAAGGCCAGGCGGAGCGGCGCGTGCGGGTCGCGGAGCGCCTCGGCCGGGAGCTGGGCCGGGACCTCGACCCCGTTGGGGATGACCCGGTACTCGCCGCCGTAGAAGCGCCTCCCCGTCCACGCCGCGGCCTCGGACACCGCGATGCGCACGCGCAGTCGCCGCAGCTTGTGCTTCGCGCCCCCGACGACGTTGCCGATGCCGTTGGACACGGGGTTCTCGGAGTAGCAGTGGAAGGTGCCGACGAGCGGGAGCCCGGGCGTGTCGAGCGCCGCGTAGCCCGCGAGCGGAGCGACGGGCTCGTGGATGTGGACCACGTCGAAGCCGCCGGTGCGCAGCTCGTGGCGCAGCCGGGCGACCGACGTGGGCGTGCACATCAGGCTCGAGACGGCACCGTTGGCCGGGAAGCCCGCCGTGCGCCCCAGCGGCACCACCCAGTCGGGCGTCTCGCGGTCCTCGGGGCGCGCGCCGCGGTGCAGCCGCGCCGAGATCTTGTCGGGCGGGTCGTGAGGGGTCAGGACGCGCACGTCGTGACCCTTGCGGATGAACTCGCCGGCGAGCGCCTCGATGTGGCGGGTGACGCCCCCCGGATAGGTCCACGAATACGGGGACACGAGGGCGATCCGCATCGTGCCCATGCTACTCGCCGTCGCCGTCGTTCCGGGTGCGGGAACCCGTACGTTCACACACCTTATTCTTAGGTCCGTGGCCGATCGGCACTTCGTCAAGTACACCTTCCTGCGCATGGATCCGGCCTGGCGCCGACTGGACGCGGCGGAGCGAGCCGAGCACAAGCGCGAGTTCCTCGCCGCCTGCGAGGACTTCGGCGCCGACCATCTGCTGCAGTCCTTCAGCCTGGTCGGCACCCGCGCCGACGCGGAGCTGATGCTCATCAGCGAGACCGAGAACCTCGACCGCATCCACGAGTTCCACGTGGTCCTGGGCCAATCGGGGCTGCTGAAGTGGGCTGAGCAGCCGTACTCGTTCCTGGGGATGCGCAAGGGCTCGGAGTACTCCGACGACCTGCGCCTGCGGCCCCGGTCGTTCCGGGGCAAGTACCTGTTCGTCTACCCGTTCGTGAAGACGCGGGAGTGGTACGGCCTCCCGGGCGACGAGCGCTGGCGCATCATGCAGGAGCACATCAAGGTGGGTCGCGAGTACCCCCAGGTCGACAACCACACGACGTACTCGTTCGGGCTCGACGACCAGGAGTTCGTGGTGGCCTTCGACACCGACGACGTCGGCGCCTTCCTCGATCTCGTGCAACGGCTTCGCACCACGGAGGCCAGCGCGTTCACCAAGCGCGACACGCCGAGCTTCACGTGCATCGCCGCGTCGATCGAGCGCGCGCTCAACGCGCTCGACGGCGAGCCGATCGCCGCGCTCGAGACGCTCTGAGCACCCGTCAGCCCACGCACATGCGCGGCAGCGCCGGCGCCGGGCCGTCGGGCTCGCGTGCGCTTCCGCCCCAGGCCTTGATCAGGGCGTAGGTCGGCCAGGCCTTGGTGAGGCCCGCGTCCACGAGCCCGACCGGGAAGGCCGGGTCGTCGCGGAACGTGTACTGGAACGCCGCGTCGACGCGCGGGTCGGCATCCCAGCGCTTGAGCGTGGACTCCAGCGCGCGGCAGTCGCGGCGGATCGTCCTCTCGGTACCGGCGCGGACGTCGCCCACGTGCGGGCCGCCGACGCCGCTCTCGGTGACCCAGATGGGCTTCCTCGCCGCGCACGGGCGCCGGTCGAGCGCCTCCTCGAGATCGCCGACGGGCCCGGGGTCCTTCGCCCCCTGGGCCCGCGTGGCGTAGGCGTGCTGTGCGATGACCCCCGCCGAGCAGAGGACGTCGTCGGGCAGCGCGCCGAAGAACTCCTTGACGCCGGCGCCGAACCGGCGCCGCCCCTTGAACCCGGCGAGCTCGCCGACGACGAGCTCCTGGTCGCCCGAGAGCGTGCGCTTGAGCGTCCGTGCGAGCCTCGTGTACACCCCCGGCGCCAGCGCCCTGCTCGACACCGAGCAGCCCGCGCGCTGCGGCGAGATGAAGAACGTCCCGTTCGGCTCGTTCCACGGGCTCCACCAGCGGATGTCGACCTTCTCCTGGCGGGCGAGCGCCTGCAGCGACCTCACCATCGCCGCGTAGCCCTTGAGGCCCTTGGCGCTGATCGCGCGCGAGCGCGCGGCGGTGCCCGGGCGCTCGCAGCCGCTCGCGGGCTTCGCGGCCCAGTCGGGCACGCCGTAGAAGACGACCATCGGGGCGAAGCCGTCGCCCGCCCGCGCCTGGGAGCGCAGCGCGCGCAGCACGTCGCGCACGCCTGCGAACGGATGGCACGGTCCCTGGCCGCGGACGCAGCCGTCGGCCGGAAGCTCCCAGTTCGGTGGCCGGGCCGGGTCGGGCTGCAGCGCCGACCAGTCGATCGAGAGGCGGTAGAGCGCGGGCTTCAGCGCCTCGGCCTTGTCGCGCCACGGCGCGAGCGGCCCGACGTCCTTGCCGTGCCAGAAGAGGTTCGGGTTGGACTCGCTGAGCCCTATGGCCAGCCCGCCGCGCGGCGCGGCGTCAGTCGCGGGCGCGACCGTCTCCGGGCTTGTCTTGGTGCTGGCGGTGGGGGGGGACGTGCTGCTCGTGGGGCGGTTCGAACCGCCCCCACAAACGGGCAGAACGAGTGCGGCGGCCACGAGGGCCGCCGCGCGAAGGCTGCGCACCCGCGGACCGGCTCCGCTAGACGGCGGAGACCTGCTCGTCCTCGGCGACCCGGAACGAGGAGCCGCAACCGCAGGCCGCGACGACGTTCGGGTTGTTCACCTGGAAACCCGCGCCCTGGAGCGAGTCGACATAGTCGATCTGCGACCCGTCGACGTAGGGCAGGCTCTGGGTGTCGACCAGCAGGCGCAGGCCCTCGTGGTCGAAGATCACGTCACCGTCGTGCTGCTCGTCGAAGGCCAGCTGATACTGGAATCCGGAGCAGCCGCCACCGCGCACGCCGACCCTCAGGCCGGCCGCGGCAGGCTGCAGTCCCTGCGAATCGAGGAACTCGCGGACCTTCTCGGCGCCCTTGTCCGTGAAGGTCACGCCCTTGGCGTGGTAGGTCACTTGGGTGCTCATGCTTCATCAAATATAGCGGGCGCTAGAGTTGACTTCGATGCCCAGCGCGCAGGATGTCAAATCCCGCATCGAAGCGGCCATCCCGGAGGCCACCGCAGAAGTCCAATCGGCCGACGACGTGCACTTCAACGCGCGCGTCGTCTCGAGCGCCTTCGCCGGCCGGAGCCGCATCGAGCAGCACCGGATGGTCTACGCGGCCTTCGGCGACGAGCTCGGCGGTGCCATCCACGCCCTCCAACTCAAGACGGAGACCCCATGACAGACCCGGCTTCGAACCCCATCCGCGACGCGATCGCCCAGGCGATCGCCGAGAACCGCGTGATCCTCTTCATGAAGGGCACGCCCGAGCAGCCGATGTGCGGCTTCTCCGCGCGCACCTCCGCGGCGCTGCAGTCCATGGACACGACGTTCGCCGCCGTGGACATCCTGCCCGACCCGCGCATCCGCCAGGAGCTCTCCGCGCTGTCGGACTGGCCGACGATCCCGCAGCTGTTCGTCGACGGCGAGCTCGTCGGCGGCGCCGACATCGTGTCCGAGATGTACGAGAACGGCGAGCTCGCGACCGTGCTCGGCGTGGCGCAGACCGAGCAGGAGCCCGAGCCCGTGCAGCCGGGTGGAAAGGGGCCGGCACCGCTGGGCATCGAGAACCGCCTGAGCTAGTCCGGCGGGAGATACGCTGGCGGCCCGATGGCCGTCGCCTCCGATCCCCATGTGGCCATCCGCTGGGACGGGAAGCGGCTGGAGGTCCTCGATCAGACGCTTCTCCCCACGCGGGAGGAGTGGATACGGCTGACGGGCGCCGACGACACGGCCGCCGCGATCCGCCGCCTGGCGGTCCGCGGCGCGCCGCTGATCGGCGTCGCCGCCGCCTACGGGCTGGCGATGGAGGTCGCACGGCGCCCCGGGCTGGGCACGCTCGAGCGGGGCTGGGAACGGTTGCGCGGCGCGCGCCCGACCGCCGGGACCCTGCCTCACGCGGTCGACCGCGGGCGCGCCGCGGCGCTGGGCGCCGGGATCTCGACCATGGCTGCCGCCGCCCGCGCCGAGGCGCAGGTCATCCACGCCGAGGAGGACGCTGCATCGGCGGCGATCGGGGCGCACGGCGCCAAGATCCTCGCCGGGGCGCGGCGGCTGGTCACCCACTGCAACGGCGGCGGCCTGGCCACCGGCGGGCGCGGCTCCGCGCTGGCGGTAGTCCACGCGCTGCACGAGCGCGGCGGCGTGTCGGTGCTCGCCTGCGAGACCCGCCCGCTGCTGCAGGGCGCGCGCCTGACCGTCTGGGAGCTCGCGCGCGCGGGCGTGCCGCACGAGCTCGTCGTCGACGCGGCGATCGCCGGGCTGCTGCGCCGCGGCGAGGCCGATGCCGTCGTCGTCGGCTGCGACCGCGTCGCCGCCAACGGCGACGTGGCCAACAAGGTCGGCACCTACCCGCTCGCGCTCGCCGCGCGCGCCGCCGGCATCCCGTTCGTCGTGGCGGGGCCGACCTCGACGATCGATGCGGCGCTCGCCGACGGCGACGGCATCGAGATCGAGGAGCGCGACGGTGACGAGGTCCGAGCGTTCGGCGGCGTGCCCACGACCCTGCCGGGCACGCCGGTGCGCAACCCGGCCTTCGACGTGACCCCGGCCGAGCTGGTGACCGCGCTGGTGACCGAGCGCGGTGTCGCGGCGCCGCCGAGGGCCGAGGCGATCGCGGCTCTGCTGGCGGATCGGCGCCCGTGAGGGTGGCCCGCTCGGTCACCGCGCGCGACGTGCGGATCGACGAGGACCCCGAGCCCGCCTGCGGCGCGGGTGACGTGATCGTCCGCGTGCTGGCCTGCGGCGTGTGCGGGTCGGACGTCAGCGAGGCGTGGGTGGCGCCCAAGCTGCCCGCGGTGCTCGGCCACGAGATCGCCGCCGAGGTCGTGCAGGTCGGGCCCGAGGTGGTGGGTGTCGCGCCGGGCGACCGCGTCGTCGCGCACCACCACGCGCCGTGCGGCGAGTGCCGTCGCTGCCGCCGCGGCCACGAGACGCTGTGCGAGCGCTTCCGCTCCACGGCGCTGGACCCCGGCGGCTTCGCCGAGCGCCTGCGCGTCCCGGCCGACCTGGTCGGAGAGCTGTTGGGGCTGGGCGCCCTCGACGCGGAGCGCGCGACGTTCGTCGAGCCGCTGGCCTGCGTCCTGCGCGCGTTCGATCGCGCCGGCCTGCGGCCGGGCGACTCGTTGCTGGTCATCGGCTGCGGGACCAGCGGACTGCTCGCCGTCGCCGCGGCCCGCGCCCTGGCGATCGAGGCCGTGTGGGCGCGCGAGCCGCGGCCCCACCGCATGGAGCGAGCGCTCGCCCTGGGCGCCGAGCGCCACGGCAACGAGCTCGTCGACGTCGTGTTGCTCTGCACGCCCGGGGCCGAGGCGATCGCCGGCGGCTTCGCGGCCGTCGCCCCCGGGGGCCTTCTGTGCCTCTACGCGACGGTCGCGCCGGGCCAGGCGCTCGACCTCGACGCGGGCGCCCTGTACCGCGGCGAGGTGGGCGTGTGCGCCTCGTACTCCGCCGGGCCGCGCGACATGCGCGCGGCGCTGGAGCTCATCACGTCCGGGCGGGTGGACCCCCTGGGGCTGGTGACCCACCGTCTCGCCCTCGAGGACACCGGGCGCGCGTTGGAGCTGCAGCGCACCGGCGAGGCGGTCAAGGCCCTCGTGCTCCCCTGATGCGCGCCGCGACCCCGAACGGGCCCGGCGACCGGTGCGTCGACGTCGTGGAGCCGTCGCGGTGAGGCGCGTCCTCGCCGCCGCGGTGCTCGCCCTCGGCGTTGCGCCCACCGCGGCGGCGAGCGTCCCGGGCTGCCCCCGGATCCCCGCGCCGCCCAGCGCGGGCCACGCCGCGTCCTCGGGTCGCATCGGCGCCTACGTGCGCGCCGTGGCGAAGGCGTCGCCGTTCGTCACCGCGGGCGTCGCGGGCGCCAGCGTTCAGGGCCGACCGCTCCGCTATGCCGTCGTGACCCGGCTCTCCCCGGCCCGCCTGCGCGCCGGGCTCGCGCGCCTGCGCGCCGTGCGCGACGGCGGCGCCACGACCATCGGCACAGCGCCCGCGGTCGTGTGGCTCGCCGGCTCCGTGCACGGCAACGAGCCCAGCGGCGCCGACGCCGACCTGCGCGTCCTGCACGCGCTCGCAACCCACTGCCGCGACGCGTCCCTGCGGCGCATGGTGGTGGTGATCGTGCCCGTTCAGAACCCCGACGGCCGCGAGGCGCGTACGCGCGTGAGCGGTGCCGGGTTCGACCTCAACCGCGACTGGCTCGCCGCGACCCAATCCGAGACGCGGGCGCGCTACGCGCTGCTGGCACGCTATCCGCCGCTCGTGTACGCAGATCAGCACGAGCAGGGCGCCAACACGTTCTTCGTCCCGCCCTACGACCGCCCGATCAACCCCGCCGTGCCCGAAGGCCCGCTGCGCGCCGAGCGGACGATCCTCGGCCCGGCGATCGGCCGCGCGCTCGCCGCGCGGGGCATCAGCGCCGCCGGCGGCACGTTCGATCTGCAGTACCCGGGCTACGGCGACAGCGCCACCACCCTGCTCTACGGCGCCGCGGGCATGACGCTCGAGGCGGGCGACGAGCAGCCCTTCGCGCGCCGCGTCGCCGCCCACGAGGCCGCGGCGGGCGCGATCCTGCACGCGGTCGCCGGGCATCGCGCGAGCCTGCTGCGTGACTGGGCGCGCGCGTTCGCTCCGCTGCCCGCGACGCCGACGACGGGCTGGGCGCTGGGGCCGGGGGCCGCGGGCACGGTGTCGGCGCTGCTCGCCCAGGGGGTGCGTGTCCGGCGCCTCGCGGCCCCCGCTCACGTCGGGAGTCTGCGCCCCTGGGGCGCTTTTGCCGAGGCGCCGGCCGACCTTCCCGCCGGCACGTGGCTGGTTCCCGCCCGCCAGCCGCTCGCGCGCTGGGCGGCCGTCGCGCTGGGACAGGACACGCGCGCCGGCGCGGCGCCCGGCGACGACGTCTCCGCGTGGTCGCTCGGGCTGTTCGCGGGCGCCGGAGGCGGCACGGTGCGGGGCCCGCTGCCCCGCGCGCCGGCGGCGGGCGCCGCGCCGGCGGACGAGGCCGCCCGCCCGCTCGCCGGCCGCCGCATCGCGGTCCTGGCGGACCCCGGCGCGTCGGCCTCGATCCGCGCCGGCCTCCGGCAGCCGAGCCCCGGAACCGCGTGGGCGGGCTGGGCGCTCGCCCATCAGCTCGGTGCCCGGGTCGACCTCCTCGGCGGCCCCGCCATCGCCGCCGGCGCGCTGGCCGGCCACGACACGCTGGTGGTGGCCGACGGCACCCCCGCCCGGCTCGACGCCGCGGCGACCGAGTCCATCCGCGCCTGGGTGCTCGGCGGCGGCACGCTGACGGGCTGGCGGGCCCGCGGCCTCGACGTCGCGCGCGCGGCCGGGCTCAGTGCCGCGACCCTCGCGCCCTTGCCGACGGGCGCGCGCGCCGGCGGCACGGCCCTCGAGGCGACGGGCGCCGGCGACGCGCGCGCATGGATAGTCGCCGGCGAGGACCCGGCGCTCTCGGGCGGCACGCCCGCCGGGCGCTACGGCGACGGATCCACCGCGGCGATCGACGACCGCGCCGGCGCCGGGCGGGTGCTCCTGCTCGGCTTCGACCCCGTCTTCCGGGCCGCGACGCCGGGCGCCGCGATGCTGTTCAGCCGGCTGCTGCTCGCCAGCGGAGGTGCTCGATGATCCGCACCGAGTCGCAGATCGGCTCGTTGTCGATCACCGCCAGCGGCATCTGGCGCTGGCCGCTGATCACCTGCACCTCGTCGCGATCGCGCTTGCGCCACGCCACGCGGACGGTCTCGGACTCGATTCCCTCTGGGGCTTGTGCAGGCGCATGGGCTCGCGGTCGCGGTACCAGTCGATCGTCGCTGGCTACGTGTCCTCGTGATGGGAGGGCCGCCACCCCAGCTCGCGCTTGGCCTTCGTCGAGCGCAGAGCCTCCTCGAGCACGATCCGCGTGCCCTAGACATTGACCCTGAAGTGGTTGGCGGCCGCAGCCCGCAGACCGGTGAGCCCGGCGAGGTGGAACCCGCGATCGACCCCGCACAGCGCCCGGCGCACCGAGCGACGGTCGAGGATATCCCCGCGGCAGAGCTCGACGTCGAGGTCGTTCAGGGCCTCGACCGGAGACTCGGCGCGCACGTGGGTGCGAACCTCGTCGCCGCGCTCGACGAGCCGGCGCGTGACGTGGGACCCGAGGAGGCCGGTGGCGCCGGTGACCAGCGTGGCCATCGCATCCATGATCGCCCGCCGACCCCGCCGAGGCGCCGCATAGGGTGTACGCGCCATGTCCGCGGTCGCCGTCGTCACCGACTCCACGCACTACCTGCCGCGCGAGCTCGTGGTCGCCGGCGACATCCACGAGGTGAGCCTCTACGTCAACGACGGCAGCGAGCAGCGCCGCGAGAGCGACATCGGCGACTACGGCGCCTTCTACGACGACCTGCGCGCGATGACGAGGCTCCCCACGACGTCACAGCCGTCGATCGGCGACTTCCTGGCGGTCTACGAGCCGCTGGCCGGCGCCGGGCGCGACATCGTCTCGGTCCATCTGTCCGGCGGCGTCTCGGGCACCGTCGAGTCCGCGCGCCAGGCCGCCGCGCAACTCGCGGAGCGCCAGCCTGGGCGGCGCGTCGAGGTGATCGACTCACGCCTGGTCGGCGGCGGCCTCGGCGCGGTCGTGCTCGCGGCGGCCGCCGCGGCCCGCGGCGGCGGGGATGTCGGCGCGGTGGCGCAGCGCGGCCGCGACGCGACGCGCGAGATGGCCATCTGGTTCGCCGTCGACACGCTCGAGTTCCTGCGCCGCGGCGGGCGGGTCGGCGGCGCCCAGGCGTGGCTCGGCTCGACGCTGAAGATCAAGCCGATCCTCTCGATCCAGTCCGAGATCCTGCCCGTAGAGCGCGTCCGCACCTCCGGCCGCGCCTTCGAGCGGCTCGTCGACTACCTCCAGGCACGCCGCGACGACGGCTGCGACGCGTTCTTCGTCCAGCACATCGACGCCGACGAGCGGGCACAGCGGCTGGTCGACCACGGCCGCGAGATCTACGGCGCCGAGCCCGAGTTCGTCTCGGAGATGGGCCCGGTCATCGGCGCCCACGTCGGTCCGGGGCTGCTCGGCGTGTCGGGCATCCGGCGGCGGTTGCTGTATCCGGGTGGGTAGCTCCCTCGGCTCCGCCCGGCTCACCACGACCTAGACTCGCCGCGTGGAAGGCAGATCGCCCAGCCCGCCCCAGACCTGGGACGAGTTCTTCAGCGACTTCTACCTGCGCGCCTACGCGGAGGACGAGCGCCAGAGCGACGCCGGGGCCCAGGCGCTCGCGGCGGCGAAGCTCGCGGGCTGTCCCGACGGCGGCGACCTGATCGACGTGGCGTGCGGGTTCGTCCGCCACGCCGTGCCGCTCGCACGAGCGGGCTTCCGGGTCGTCGGCGTCGACCGCTCCGAGGCGCTGCTCGAGGAGGCGCGGCGGCGCGCGGACGGCGAGCGCGGGCTGGAGCTCGTGCGCGCCGACTACCGCGAGCTGCCTATCGCGGACGAGTCGTTCGACGCGGCGGTCAACCTCTTCACCTCGCTCGGGTACCTCGGCGACGATGAGGACGTCCGGGTCCTGGCCGAGATCCGCCGCGTGCTTCGTCCGGGCGGCCGGCTCGTGATCGAGACGACCCACCGCGACCTGATCGTCCGCGACGACGGCGAGCAGGTCTGGCAGGGGCTGGGCGCGGGGCGGCTGCTGCTCGAGCAGCACGCCTTCGATGCCGCCTCGGGCGTGATGCAGACGACGGAGACGCTGATCGAGGGCTCGGGTTCGCGCGAGTCGCGTACCTACTCCGTCCGGATCTACGCGGCGACGGAGCTCGTCGCGATGCTCGATCGCGCGGGCTTCGCGCAGGTCCGCTGCCTCGGCGGCTTCGACGCCGCTCCCTTCACCCCCGCGACGCGGCTCGTGATCGTCGCCCAGCGCTAAGCGCTGGAGACGAGGCGCAGCGGCGGGCGCTCGGCGTGGCCCTCGTGAGCCGGCGCCATGCCGAGCTTGGGCGCGAGCTTGTGGGCCGGCAATGGGCGCGAGAGGTAGTAGCCCTGGGCGTAGTCGCAGCCGAGGCGCCCGAGCTCCTCCCAGATCTGGCGGTCCTCGACGCCCTCGGCGATGACCTGCAGGCCGAGGTTGTGGGCGAGCTCGATCGTCGAGCGCACGATCGCGGCGTCGGAGTGCTCGGTCGCCATCTCGAGCACGAACGACTTGTCGATCTTGATCATGTCGACGGGCAGCCGCTTGAGGTTGGCGAGCGACGAGTAGCCCGTGCCGAAGTCGTCGATCGAGAGCCGCAGGCCGATCTCCGAAAGCCGCTCGAGCGTGATCGTCGCGCGGGCGGGGTCGAGCATGATCGTGCTCTCGGTGACCTCGAGCTCGAGCAGCTTGGGCTCGATCTTGTGCAGCTCGAGCAGCCGCGGGATCTCGACCGCGAGCGCGGTGTCGAGGAAGGAGCGGGCGGACAGATTGACCGCGACCGAGAGCTCGTAGCCCTGCCCCTGCCACGCCTGGACCTGGCGCATCGCGGCGCCGAGCACCCAGCGGGTGAGCGGGACGATCAGGCCGGTCTGCTCGGCGATCGGGACGAACTCCTCGGGGCCGAGCAGCCCGTGGCGCGGGTGGTTCCAGCGCACGAGCGCCTCGACGCCGACGATGCGGCCGGTCACGACGTCGGCCTTGGGCTGGTAGTGCAGCTCGAGCTCTTCGTTCTCGAGCGCCGAGCGCAGCTCGCCGGCGAGCGAGAGGCGGCGCGGGGAGTAGTGGTCCTGCTGGGGCTCGTAGAGCGCGAAGCCGCGGCCCGCCTCCTTGGCCGAGTACATGGCGATGTCGGCGCGCTGGATCAGCACCTCGACGTGGTCGCCGTGGTCGGGGTGGCATGCGATCCCGATCGAGCCGCCCATCTCGAGCGTCAGCCCGTCCACGATGAAGGGCTCGCGCAGGGCGGTCTGGAGGATCTCCGCCACCGCCTGGGCGTCCTCCGCCCCGAGCACGTCGGGGAGCAGGATGCCGAACTCGTCGCCGCCGAGACGGGCGACCGTGTCGGCCGTGCGCAGCGTCGTCTTGAGACGCTCGGCGACCTCCTGGAGGAGCACGTCGCCGTGATGATGGCCGAGCGTGTCGTTGACCTCCTTGAAGTGGTCGAGGTCCATGATCATCACTGCCGCGCCGCCGTTGCGGCGCTCGGCGGCGCGCACTGCTTGCTGGATGCGGTCGCGGAACAGCACGCGGTTCGGGAGGCCGGTGAGCGCGTCGTGGAGCGACTGATGCTCCTGGGCGATCGCCTGGCGGCCGCCGCGGTGGATCGCGAGCAACGGCAGGAACAGCAGCGGGAGCACGAGGAGCGAGAAGTCTGCGCTGATCACGAGCACCGGCGAGAGCCCGAGCAGCAGGCCGGCGGTCGATCCCTGGAGGAAGAGGTCAGAGGCGAGGTAGCGCCAGAAGCCGATGCGCTCGGTGAGCGCGATCGCGCCGGCGACGAAGCTCGAGTTCAGCGCGTGGAACACGATCGCGGCCACGACGATGCCGGGGAGGTCGCCCGTCTGGAGCGTGGTCGGGTCGTGCAGGTGCGGCAGGCCGCTCAGCGCCGACAGCACGAGACCCGAGCCGGCGACGGTCAGGGCGTACTGCGCGGCGTTGAACGCGATCCGCTCAGGCGGCCTGCGGCGGATGCCGTCGGCGAGGATCGTGCCCAGCGCGAAGGCCACGGCGGCCGGCGCGGCGCCGTAACAGATCAGGAGCGCGAAGGCGAAGGTGTTGGAGGCGGTGATCTCGCCCTCCTTGGCGTGGAGCACCACTTTGAGCGGGGTCAGCTCGGCGACGACCGCGCACAGCACGAGCAGCACGAGCAGCTCGGGGCGCCGGGCGTCGAGGAGGTTGAGACCGCCGGAGGCGATCAGGACGACGAGACAGCCGATGCCGGCCGCGACGACGGCGGTGACATAGCGGGTCAGCGGCTGCTTGAGCACGAGGGCGGGTTCCTTCAGGGGCCGGCGGCGGGTGGGTGGAGGGACGCACGGGGTGCCCGGCTCAACTGGGCCCGGGCACCCTGTGCATCTACCACTTGCGGCCGTGCCTCACCTGGGGCCCGCGACGAAAAGAGACCGTCATGCCTTACCACTTGAGGCCGGCGCCAAGCCCCTCGACCACGACGGCCAGGAGGGCGAGGACCGGAAGCATCCGACACATACGTGCCTTCATACGAGCTCCTTTGCTTACGGCGAGCGCCGTCCATGGTGCTCGCCTCATGTGAGGCCCATCGGCAGTCACGAGAGCCGAAAGAGCGCGTTTGGACGGATGTCCGATGCCCTGGACGCATGGAGGCCTCAAGGCGGAATCGGCGTCCGTCGATATCGCGCGTATGTTGATCGGCGCCGCTCTGCTGTTGTGCATCCTGTCCGTTCCGCTGACGGGAGGACGGTTGTCACGGCTCGCCGACCTCGAGTTCCGCCGCGCCTGGCTCGCGCTGGCCGCGATCGTGGTCCAGGTGCTGATCATCTCGATCCTGCCGGGCGTCGGCGAGAACCTGAGCGCGCAGATCCACCTCGCGAGCTATCTGCTGCTCGGCGCGTTCCTCGTGGTCAACCGGCACGTCCCCGGCCTGCTCGTGATCGCGGCCGGCGGTGCCCTGAACTTCGCCGCCATCGCCACCAACGGCGGCGTCATGCCCGCCGACCCCGACGCGATCGCGGCCGCCGGGATCCCGCAGAACGCCACCGAGTTCGCGAACTCGGCGCCGGCCGACGACGCCCCGCTCGGCTTCCTCGGCGACGTCTTCCACACTCCGGGCTGGCTGCCCATCCACAACGTCTTCAGCGTCGGCGACCTGGTCATCGTGCTCGGTGCCTTCCTGCTCCTTCACCGCGCCTGCGGCACGCGCGTGGGCCGCCGGACCCGCCGCCTGCAGACCGCCGAGGCCTGACCATGCGAGCCCTCGGCGCTGCGCTGAAGCCCCGCGGCGCGCGTCGGTTCTTCCTGGCTCACGCGCAGTCGAGCATCGGTAGCGGGATCGCGCTCGTCGGCCTGCCGCTGCTCGCCTACGAGCGCTTCCACACGCCGTGGGCGCTGACCGTCGTCCTGCTGTGCGAGCTGCTCCCCGCCGTCCTGCTCGGCCCCGTGCTGGGCGCCGTGGCCGACCGGTTGCCGCGGCGCACCTGCCTCGTGACGGCCGACGTGCTGCGCCTCGGCGCGTTCGCCGCGCTCGCGTTCGTGCCCTCGCTCGGCCTGATGCTCGCCGGCGCGCTCGTCGCGGGCATCGGCACGGCCATGTTCAACCCGTCCGCGCTGGCGTCGCTGTCGCAGGTGTCGAGCACCGCGGATCGCCCGGCCGCGATGAGCCTCTACGCCGCGCTCGACGACGTGGGCCTCACGCTGGGCCCCGCCATCGCGGGCGGCCTGCTGCTCGTCGTCGATCCGCAGACGCTGATGGCGATCAACGCCTGCACGTTCACGGTCTCCGCCGGTCTGTTCGCGACGATCCCGCTGACCACGCCGATCGTCCGTCACAGCTCGACACTGCTCGCCTCCCTGCGCTCCGGCGCGCGCGAGATCGCCGCTCGGCCGGGCGTGCGGCTGCTGCTGGCCTCCTCGACCGGGGCCGTGATCGCGGTCGGGATGGTCAACGTCGGCGAGGTCATGCTCGCCCGCGAGCTGCTCGGCGTCGGCGGCTCCGGCCTCGCCGCGCTGATGACCGCGTCCGGCGTGGGCACCTTCCTCGGCTCGACGTTCGGGGCGCGCACCGGCACCACGTGGCAATGGCGCAAGGCCTACACGCTCGGGCTCGTCTGCATGGCGGCCGACCTGATCCTGTGCGCCGTCGCGCCCTTCTTCTGGCTCGTCCTGGTGACGTTCGCGCTCGGCGGCTTCGGCAACGGGCTGGCGCTGGTGCACGACCGCCTCCTCCTGGCCCACGCGGTGCCCGAGACGCTGCACGGCCGGCTCTTCGCCCTCCACAAGACCTGCACGTCGGGCGCGTTCGTGATCGCCTTCCTGACGGCCGGCGCGCTGATCTCCACGCTCGGCGTCCAGGCGATGTTCCTCTGCGCAGGGCTGCTGCTGATGGTCATCATCCTGATCGTGCGGCCCCACCTGAGAGCGCTGTGGCCGGAGCCGGTGGGCGAGCCGGGGACCCCGCCGCTGCCGCTGCCGATGCCGATGCCCGAGACCACATGACGGCGGCGCGCGCCGCTACGGCTTCGTCTGCGCGGGCGGCTGAGGGAGGTCGACCGCGCGAGGCGGCAGCTCGCCGGTCGCCGTCGCCAGCGGCGATCCGGCGGGGTCGAGGACCGCTGGCGACCGGTTGGCCCAGATGTCCTTGAGCATGATCTGGAGCGCCGCCGCGATCGGGATCGCCACGAGGGCGCCGAGCACCCCGAGCAGGGTCGATCCGATCAGGATCGCGGTGATCACCGCGAGCGGGTGCAGGTTGACCGCGCGGCGGTAGACGAGCGGCTGCAGCACGCTGTTCTCGATCTGCTGGTAGACGACGACGAACACCACCCAGATGATCGTGTCCTGGGGGAAGTCGGCGAACAGCGTCACGATCGCCACGAGCACCCCGCCGATGGTCGAGCCGACGAGCGGGATCAAGTCGAAGAAGGCCATCAGCACCGCCAGTGGCACGGCGAACGGGACGTTGAGGATGCTGAGCAGGATGTAGGTCGATATCCCCGCCGCGGTCGCCAGCGTCAGCGCGCCCGCGACGTAGCCGCCCGTCGCGCTGTAGATGTCCGCCGCGACGTAGCGCACGCGCTCCTGATGGCTCGGCCGCACCTGCAGGAGGAGGAAGTTGACGATCCGCCCGCCGTCGAGCAGTAAGAAGAACGTGATCGTGAGGACGGTTACGAGCTGGATGATCGTCGAGAAGACGCCCACGGTGACGGCCTGCAGGGCGCCCGCGGCGTCGCCGAGTCGGCTCGGGAGGCTCGACGCCTGGTCCTGGAGCTTCTTCGTGATGTCGTACTTGTCGTCGTACTCGCGCAGCGTCTTGTTCGAGCGGATGTCGTCGACGTAGTTGGGCACGTCCTTCGCGAACGCCTGCACCTCGTTGACGATCGGCGGCACCACGACGAGGCCGATCAGGAAGATCGAGAGGAAGAGGGCGAGGAAGACCGCGAGGATCGACGCCGGGCGCGGCAGCTTCATACGCGCGAAGCGGTCGACCGCCGGGCCGAGCGCGACAGCGAGGAAGGCGGCGATCAGCAGCAGCCCGATCACCGGGCGAACGAGGTAGAGCACGTAGAGAAAGACGCCGAGGGCGACCAGCGTGAAGAAGACGCGCACGATCGTCCGCGTGCTGAGCTGGGACTGTCCGGCCACGGTCGCCGCCAGCGTATACGCGGCGGCGGCGCGGGGGTTTTGGGCTAGCCCGTGGTCAGCGAGCGCACGTCAACGGCGGGCATCGAGACCCTACTTCCGCCGCCGCAGCAGCCCACCGACCGCCGCGATCCCGCCGCCGAGCACGAAGCCCGCGACGGCGGCGCCGATCAGCACGTTCTTCTGGTTCGCCCGCAGCTGGCCGCGCCAGTCGGTGACGACCGCGACCTCGGCGCGCAGCTTCTCGACCGCCATGCCGAGCTCGGCGCGGTTGGCCTCGATCGCGCGGCGGATCTCCTCGGGGGAGCGTGTGGCGGCCATCAGGACCGGACCTTCGGGACGGCGGTGCCCGGGTGCTGGGGCTGGGAGCCCGAGACGGTCTCGCGGATCAACTGGGCCTCCTCGATGGCCATCACGGGCGTCGGCGGCATCGCCTTCTTGATCATGCGGAAGGCGATGAGGCCGCCGATCGCGCCGAGCAGAAACAGGATGAGCGTGACGATCAGGAACCCGAGCCACGGACCGTTGCCGGTGCCCAGGATCTCCCACACGCCCCACGAGGCGGCGTGCAGCAGGTAGATCAGGCCGAAGAGGGCGAAGATGCCCGCGGCCGCCCCCGCGACGATGCCGCGGATCAGCTTCGAGACCTTCTCCGTCAGCTCGGCCTTGGCGAGCGCGATCTCCTCGCGGATCAGGAGTTGCACCTTCTCGGTGACCTCCTGGATCGCCTCGCCGAGATCAGAGGGGCGTGGTTCAGTCATCGCGGCTCGTGATCGCCCGCAGGATCTTCGCGAACAGGAAGGCGCCCGCGAAGGCGGCGCCGACCAGGATCTCGGGCTTGTCCTCCGTCGCCGCACTGATAGACGCGGCCGGCGACGCCGGCTCCGGGGGAGCGGCCGCGGCCGCCTGGGCCCTGGGCGCAGTCGTAGAGCCCACGCCCGGCGAGGTCACGACGGAGCCGGGCGTCGCGCTCGGCGCCGTCTCGGGCGCCGCTTGCGCGGTCTCCTGAGCGAGGCGGCCGGCCTCGTGGGCCTGCTCGCGCTCCCGCCGTGCCACGTCGGCGGCCTGCTCGGCCTTCTCGCGCGCCTTGCGCTCCTCGCGCGAGAGCTTCTCGGTCTCCTCCTCCGCGGCGGCGACCTCCTCCTCCACGCGGCGGACGTCGGTAGCGCGCGCCTCCTGGTGGACCTCGGCGACGCGCGCCTGGCCCTCCTGGCGGGTCGCCTGGGCCGTCGCCTCGCGCGCGGCCGCCTCGGCCTGCGCGTCTTCGGCGGAGGGTACGGAGCGCGCCACGGTGGGCTGCGCGCTCGTCGTCTCCTCGCTCGCGGCCACGGCGGCCGGGCGATCAGGCTCCGCGGGCTTCCCTTCCTCGCGCTCGTCGGTCACTCGGGCGGATCTTCCCCGAACGCCCGCTGCCAAATCACGTTCGCGAGTTTGGAGGTGACGATCGTGGACAGTGAGCCGAGCCCGGCGAGCAAGCCGGCCCACATGAGGCGTTTGACCATCTCGTTGTCGGTCATGGTCGCGGGAGTCAAGCAGACGGTTCCGACGCGTGCGCCTCGAGCCCCTCGCAGATGGTGCCGACCACGAACCGCTTGGCGCGCTCGTAGTCCGCATCGCCCTCGTCCAGGAGGCCGAAGATCCAGCCGGTGAGCACCTGCTCGATCGCGCCGTAGAACGCCATCGCGGCGAACTGGGGCGACACCGTGTCGCGGAACTCCCCCTCCACCTGAGCCTTGCGCACGATGTCAGCGATCAGGCCGTAGGCCTCGCCGATCTTGGGCAGGTGCGTGCGCCCGAACGAGTTCGCCGCGCGCGTGACCTCGACGATGATCACCTTCATCAGCTCCGGGTCGTGGCGGTAGGAGTCGACGATGAAGGAGGCGATCGCGTGGAGCTTGTCGCGCGCTGCCGTGGCCTGCTCGTCGGTCTCGCGGATCGCCGCGAGCAGCACGTCCCAGCGCTCGACGAAGAGCGTGTCGAGCACCTCGTCCTTGGACCCGAAGTAGTGGTAGACGAGCCCGTAGGCGACGCCGGCCTCGTCGGCGATGTCCGACACCCGGCAGGTGTGAAAGCCCTGGCGCGCGAACACGCGCACCGCCGCGTCGAGGATGACCCGCCGCTTGTCGACCGCGCCGTTGCGCGCGACCACTAGGCGTGCGCCTCCGTGCCGACGCGCCGGTTGGCCAGCGAGGGCAGCGTGCGGCGGATCTCGCGCTGGCGCTCGAGGTCGAGCTCGGCGATCGCGAACGTCTCGGTGTCCGGCGCCTGCGCGAGCACGAGCCCCCACGGGTCGACGATCATCGAGCGCCCGCCCGAGCGGTAGCCCGGCGCGTGCTGCCCGACCTGGTTGGCGGCGACGACGAAGGACTGGTCCTCGATCGCGCGGGCGCGCAGCAGCACCTCCCAGTGCTCGCGCGTGGTCGCGAGCGTGAAGGCGGAGGGGACGGCGATGATCCGCGCACCGCGGGCGGCGAGCTCGCGGTAGAGCTCGGGGAAGCGCAGGTCGTAACAGATGCTGAGGCCCAGCTCGACACCGTCCGCGGTGCTCGACACGACGATCTCGTCGCCCGGCTCGTCGGTGTCGGACTCGCGGTAGGTCTGCCCGCCGACCTCGACGTCGAACATGTGGATCTTGCGGTAGGTCGCGCGCGGCTCGCCGTCGGGGCCGAAGTGAACGGACGTGTTGCGACCGCGCTCGGCGCCCTCGACGCGCTCGGCGATCGAGCCCGCGACGAGATCGATGCCGAGCTCGCGCGCGGCGCCTCCCGCCCAGGTCAGCGCGGGGCCGTCGAGCGGCTCGGCGCCCGCGGCGGTCTCCTCCGGGCCGGCGAGCACGGCCCACTTCTCGGGCAACACGACGAGCTCCGCGCCGGCCGCGGCGGCGGCGCGCGTCAGGCGGTCCGCGGCCTCGAGGTTGCGATCGCGGTCCGCGGTCGAGTTGAGCTGCACGGCGGCGGCCCTCACGGCGAATGCTCCTCTCGTCTCCCGTGGATTGACCCGTCAGTCAATCCCCTGTGGCGAGGATATCGTGCGTTCATGCGGACACCAGCGGTGAGCGCGTGGCGCGGGGAGGACGGGTCGCGATCCGGACGGCCCGCCGGCATCCCGCTGCCGCCCGCGCGGCTCCCGCTCCTCCGTGGCGGCCGTCCACTGAAGCGCTGGCGCTGGGTCGGCGCCTTCTCGGCGGACGCGATGCTGTGCGCGGCGCGTGCCCGCATCGGCGGCGTGCCGGTGACGTGGTGGGCGGTGTGGGACGGCGAGCGGCTGCACGAGCGCACCCACCGCCGCGCCGGTGCCGTGCAGATGGCGGCGGGGCACGTGCGCGCCGCCGCGCTCGAGCTCCGCTTCGAGGAGGGCGAGGGCGTCGAGGTCGTCTCGCCGCACGGGGCGCAGTACATCTGGACGCGCAAGCAGGGCGGGATCCCGATGCGCGGGACCGTGCTGGGCCGGCCCTTCGAGGGCTTCGGCTTCGTCGACGACACGGCGGGCTACCACGCACGCCACACGTCCTGGCGCTGGTCGGCCGGCGTCGGGGAGGCGGAGTCCGGCGCGCGCGTCGCGTGGAACCTGGTCGACGGCGTGCACGACGGGCGCGACACGTCCGAGCGCACGGTCTGGGTCGACGGCACGGCGCGCCGCGTCGAACCGCTGCCCTTCGCCGGCGACCTCTCCGCGGTCGGCGAGCTGCGCTGCGAGGCGGTGGCGACGCGCGCCCGCCGCGAGCGGCTGGTCGGGTTCGCGTCGGACTACGAGCAGCCGTTCGGCCGCTTCACCGGCTCGCTGCCGCACGCCGGGCGACTCCGCGAGGGCTGGGGAGTGATGGAGCTCCACGACGTTCGGTGGTAGCTTGTGAAAGACGACACAAGGAGTCGCACCATGCGTCGCTTGCTGCTGATCCTGCCGCTCCTCCTCTTGACGGCCCCCGCCGTCGCCCACGCGGGCGGCTTCGCCACCACGGGCCTCTCCTCGACACCCGAGGGTCTGCGCGCCGGCCAGCCCTGGAAGGTCGAGCTCACGATCCTCCAGCACGGCCGCACCCCGCTCTCCGCGCTGCGGCCCGAGATCGTGACGCTCGACGCCGACGGCAACCGGACGACCTTCCGCGCCAAGCCCACCGGGCGCGCCGGCCACTACGCCGCGACCGTGCGCTTCCCGAAGGCCGGACAGTGGAGCTACGCCGTCTACGACGGGTTCAACAACGCGGCGCCGACGACCTACCCGGCGGTGCTCATCCGGTCCCCGGCGCCCGCGACGACCGTGCGCCGCCCCGATCCGGTCGGCCCGCCCGGGCTCCCGATCGCGCTCGCCGGCGTCCTCCTGCTGGGCGGCGTGGGGGTCTGGCTCATGCACCGTCGCCGGCACCCGCCCGCCAGCCTGGCTTGAGGGCGGTCCCCGCACTCCTGGCCCTGCTCGCGCTGACGGCCTGCGGCAGCGACGACGCGCGCCGCTCGCAACCGGCGCCGAAGGGCGATCCGGGGCTCAAGGTCTGGGTCGCCCAGGGCTGCGGCTCGTGCCACACGTTCGCGCCCGCCGGTGCGACGGCGACGATCGGCCCCAACCTCGGCCTCTCGCTTGGCGGCCGCAGCCGCGACTACATCCGCGAGTCGATCGTCGCGCCGAACGCGCGCGTCCCGGGCGGCGGCACGAGCATCATGCCCGCGGACTTCGCGAAGCGGATCTCGAAGCCCGAACTCGACGCGCTCGTCAAGTTCGTCGCCCAGGGAGTGCGGGCCCACTGACGACGTGATCCAGCGGCAGGCCGGCGCGAAGGCGCAGCATCTGCGCGCGCGCCAGCGCCTGGGCGGCGACCTCGGCCTCCGGGGTGTCGCCGGAGTTGTGCGGCGTGATGCGTCGCTCGACGGCACGCCCGATCGAGCCGTAGCCCACGATCACGACCCGCTTGCCGGCGAGCTCGCGCGGGCGCCGTCAGGCACCGCGAACGTCACGCCGTCCCCCGGCGCGTCCCAGCCGAGCAGCTCGACGTCGTCGGGCAGCCCACCGCGGGGGAAGCCGTTGGGGACGAGGACCTTCATCCCATGAACGAGCCGCGCACGCCGTCGCCCGCCGGCCCGGCGACCGCCCCCGCCTCGATCAACCCGGCGATCTCCTCCGAGGTGTAGCCGAGCTCCGACAGCACGTCCTCGGTGTCCTGCCCCAGCGGCGGCCCGGGCGCGCGCCGCGGGTCGCCGGGCGTGCGCGAGAGCTTGACCGGGACGCCGAGCAGTCGCACGGGTCGCTCGGCGCCGGGCTGGTCGATCTCGACGACCATCTCGCGCGCGCGCACGAGCTCGGAGTCGAGCGCCTCGTCCAGGCCGAGCACGGGCTCGAGGCAGCAGTCGTGCTCGCCCGCGAACGCGGCCCACTCGTCGCGCGTCCGGCCGGCGAAGATCGCCTCGACCTCGCGCTGGGTGTCGGAGCCGCTCGGGTCGAGCTGGCGCTCGATCAGGTCCTCGCGGCCGACGCCGCGGCAGAACGCCTGCCAGAACTTCGGCTCGAGCGCCCCCAGCGTCACCCAGCCGTCCGCGCAGCGGTAGGGCCGATAGCACGTCAGTGCGCCCGCCAGCTCGAGCTCGCCGCGCTGCGGCGCGACCCCCTCGGCGAGCGTCCGCGCGGCCACCATCGCGAGCCACGACAGCGCCCCGTCGGCCATCGAGACGTCGACGAGCTGGCCCTCGCCCGAGCTCTGGCGCTCGTGCAGCGCGACGAGGATCCCGACCGCCGCCATCAGCGCCCCGCCGCCGAGGTCGGCGATCTGGCCCGCCGACTGCACCGGCGGCCCGTCGCGCTCGCCGGTCAGCCCGAGCAGGCCGACGAGGCCGAGGTAGTTCATGTCGTGGCCGGAACGGTCGCGGTAGGGGCCGTCCTGCCCGTAGCCGGTGATCGCGCAGTAGACGAGGCAGGGGTTCTCCTCGCGCAGGCGCTCGTAGCCGACGCCGAGGCGCTCCATCACGCCGGGGCGGAACCCCTCGACGAGCACGTCGGACTCGCGCACGAGCGCGAGCAGCACCTCGCGCCCCTCCTCGGTCTTCAGGTTCAGGCGGATCGAGCGCTTGTTGCGGTTGAGGGCGAGGAAGAGCGCGGAGCCGGCGCTCTGCTCAGCGCCCTCGTAGCGCGGCGGCGCCCAGCGCACATAGTCGCCGAGCCCGGTGTCCTCGACCTTCAGCACGTCCGCACCGAAGTCCGCCAGCAGGCCCGTGCAGTAGCCGCCCGGCAGCAGCCGCGAGAGGTCGAGCACGCGGATGCCCGCGAGCGCCCCGTTCATGTCGTGGCCGCGCGCCGCGGCGCGCCGAGGCGCTCGCGCGCCTCCGCGACCGTCGCCGGGCGCCGCCCGACGTCCTCGCACATGCGCCGGGCGCGCGCCACGAGGTCGCCGTTGGAGCGGGCCATCTCACCGTCGGGCAGGTAGAAGTTGTCCTCGAGGCCGACCCTCACGTTGCCCCCGAGGGTGAGGGCTGCGGCGACCAGCGTCCACTGCTCGCGCGAGATGCCGATCACGCCCCACTCGTGCGCGACGCCGTCGGGCACCTGCTCGGCCATGTGGGCGAGGTTGCGCGCCGACGGCCGGATGCCGCCCGTGACCCCCATGACGCACGAGATCTGCAGCGGCGGCCCGAGCAGCCCCATGTCCAGCAGCGGGTCGAGGTTGGCGAGGTGGCCGGAGTCGAAGCACTCGTGCTCGGGCCGGATGCCGGCCTCGCGCATCGCCGTGCAGAGCTCGATGATCGTGTCGAACGAGTTCTCGAACACCGCCTTGAAGACGAAGTCACGACGCCGGCCCGAGTACTTCGCGTAGTTCATCGAGCCCATGTTCAGCGCGCCGACGTCGGGCCGCAGCTCGCGCAGGTAGGCGATCCGCTTCTCCAGCGGCACCCCGATCGCGCCCGTCGAGTAGTTGACGATGACGTCGTCGACCTCGGCGAGGATCGCCTCGGTGATCGCGCGGAAGTCCTCGACCTCGTAGGAGGGCACGCCGTCGGGCGTCCGCGCGTGGATGTGGATCATCGCGGCGCCCTCTTCGACCACGCGGCGCGCCTCCGCGGCGTATTCCTCCGGCGTGTACGGGATCGCCGGGCACTGGTCGCGGTTGGCCACCGCGCCCGAGATCGAGTTCGTGATGATCACCGGCTCGGCCATGAACGGCAGCGTACGCATGCGGACGCGGCATGTGACCCGCCCTCCGCCACGGGGTAGATCCAAGTGACCTTCCACCCAAGGAGAGACACATGATCGGCGCCATCATCCTCGGCATCGTTGCGGGCTTTCTCGGCCGCGCCCTGATGCCGGGCAAGGACTCTATGGGGTTCCTCATGACCATCCTGCTCGGCCTCGCCGGCGCTGTCGTCGGCTTCCTGATCTTCACGGAGCTGCTCAACATCGGCGACGACAAGGTCTTCGACCTCGGCGGCCTGATCGGCTCGGTCATCGGCGTGATGATCCTGCTCGGCCTCTACCGCGCCGTCCGCAAGGACGAGCCGCGCGGCCGGCGGGGCGCCACCGCCTAGACGAAGTTGAACCGCCGCATGGCCTCGAGCAGCAGTTCCGGCTCGAGGCCGTGCGCGGTCACCCCGCCGCGGCCGGTCATCGTCTCGGCGGCCAGCAGCGCGTTGACGATCGCCGCCTCGGTCGCCTCGATCGCGGCGTGGTAGAGCGAGTTGATGTGGGAGTCCACGAACATCGTGACCCCGACGGTGACCGGCTCGTCGCCGTCCTCCACGTCGCTCGGCGGCAACCCCTGCGGGGCGGTCGAGAACGCGATCATGATGTCGCCGCTCGAATGCCCGCCGGCGCCGCCTGTGCGCGCGATCCCGAGTGACGTCCGCTGCGCCAGGCGCCGGCACTGGTGCGGCAGCAGGGGCGCGTCGGTCGCGCACACCACGATGATCGACCCGGCGCCCGCGGCGTCCGGCGCCACGTCGTCCCACGCGTCCGGCACGACATCGGTGCCGATGACCCGCCCGACCGGGGCGCCGCCGACGGTGAGGCGCTCGCGCCGGCCGTGGTTGGCCTGGACGAGCACGCCGACCGTGTAGCCGCCGTCCTCCTCGCCGATCACGCGCGAGGCGGTCCCGATCCCGCCCTTGAAGCCGTGGCAGATCATGCCCGTGCCGCCGCCGACGTTGCCCTCCTCGACCGGGCCGCCGGCGGCCTTGGCCAGCGCCTGGTCGACGTGCTCGGGGCGGACGTGGAAGCCGTTGATGTCGTTGAGCACGCCGTCATAGGTCTCGCCCACCACCGGCAGCGCCCATTGCAGCCAGTCGTCCGGCCCGCGCGCCGTCACCGACGCCGCCACCAGCGCGTCGCGCACGACCCCGAGGCTGTGGGTGTTGGTGAGCGCGATCGGGGTCGTCAGCCGGCCCGACTCGCGCACCCACTCGAGCCCGGTCAGCTCGCCGTTGCCGTTGAGCGTGTGACAGCCTGCGAACAGCTGGTGCTCGGCGACGTCGGCCTCGCTCGGGACGATCGCCGTCACGCCCGTGCGCACGTCATCCCCCTCGATCAGCGTCACCGACCCGACGCGCACCCCCGCGACGTCGGTGATCGCGTCGAGCGGACCGGGCGTCCCGGTCCCGACGTTGATCCCGAGCTCGCGGGCGCGGGTCACACCGGCACCACGCCGTGGCGCTTCCACGGCCGCAGCACCCGTTTGCGCTCGGCCATCTCCAGCCCGCGGATGACGATCGAACGCGTCTCGCGCGGGTCGATCACGTCGTCGATCATGTCGTTGCCCGCCGCGACGTAGACGTCGATGATCTTGCGGTAGGCCGCGACCAGCTCGGCCTTCTTGGCGACCGGGTCGTCAGCCTCCTCGACCTGGCGGCGCATCACGATCTCGACGGCGCCCTCCGCGCCCATGACCGAGATCTCCGCGGTCGGCCAGGCGACGATCAGGTCGGGCTCGTACGCGCGGCCGTTCATGACGTAGTAGCCCGCGCCGTAGGCCTTGCGGATCACGACCGTGATCTTCGGCACCGTCGCGTTGGCGACCGCGTAGAGCATCTTCGCCCCGTGGCGGATGATCCCCGCCGCCTCGACCTTGGTGCCGACCATGAACCCCGGGACGTCCATCAGGAACACGAGCGGGATCCCGAACGCGTTGCAGAGGTTGACGAAGCGCGCCGCCTTGTCGGCGGAGTCGTTGTCGAGGATGCCGCCGAGGTGGCGCGGCTGGCTGGCGACGATCCCCACCGGGCGGCCGTCCATCCGCGCGAGGCAGGTGATGATCGTCTTCGCCCACTGGCCCTTGAGGTCGAACCACTCGCCGTCGTCGACGATCCCGCGGATCACGTCGTACATGTCGTAGGGCTTGCGGTTGGTCTCGGGCAGGACGTCGAGCAGCTCGTCGTCGCCGCGGTCGACCGGATCCGAGCTCTCGCGCCGCGGCGGCGGCTCCTCGCAGTGGGAGGGGAAGAACGAGAGGTAGTCCTTGACCGCCTGGATGCATTCCTCGTCGGAGCCGACCTCGAGGTCGCCGACGCCGGACCGGCGGCAGTGCACGCGCGAGCCGCCGAGCTCCTCCTGCGTGACGTCCTCCCCGATCGCGGCCCGCACCAGGTGCGGCCCCGCCAGCGCCATCGAGCCGCGGCCCTTCACCATCGGGACGAAGTCGGCGAGGCCGGGGATGTAGGCCGTGCCCGCCGCGCAGGGCCCCATCAGCGCCGCGACCTGGGGGATCACGCCGCTCATGATCACCTCCTCACGGAACAGGTGGCCCGAGCCGGCGAACAGCGAGCCGACCGCCTCCTGGATGCGCGCGCCGGCGGAGTCGAGCAGCCAGACGAACGGCATCCGCTTGCTCAGCGCCAGCTCGCGCAGGCGCGTGACCTTCATCTCCCCGGTCATCCCCATCGAGCCGGCCATGACCGTGAAGTCGTAGGCGCAGACGGCGACGAGGCGGCCCTCGACCTTCCCGTAGCCGGTGATCACGCCGTCGGCGGGCGCGTCGCGGCCCTCCATCGCGCGCTGGGAGAAGTGCGGGCGGGCGTGGATGCCGAGCTCGGTGAACGTGCCGTCGTCGATCAGCAGGGCCATCCGCTCGCGCGCCGTCAGCTTGTCGGCCGCGTGCTGCTTGGCGATCTTCTCCTCGCCGCCGCCGAGGCGCGCCTGGGAGCGGCGCTCGTGCAGCTCCTCGACGAGCGGGCGCAGCGCGCTCACAGCAGCGGCTCCACGACCGACTCGACCATCGCGGCGAGCCGCTCGCGCTCGTCGTCGTCCTCCGGCGCCTCGAACGCGGTGATCTCGAGCCCGACGACCTGCGTCGACTCCGCCAGCTCGCCGAGCAGATCGCGCAGCCCGCCGCTCGAGAGCCCGCCGGGCGCCGGGAACTGCGCTGGGAACTCGCTCGGGTCGAGCACGTCGAGGTCGAGGTGGACGAAGACGGCGTCGCCCTCGAGTGCGCCGGCGAGCCGGTCGGGCGGCGCGGTGCCGATGCCCGCGCGCTCGAGCTCGATGCGCTCGCCGCCGTCGAGGTCGCGCACGCCGGTCATGACCACGCGCGCGGGATCGACCGCGGCGTGGTCGCCGAGCCCGGGGTCCCAGCGCCCGCACGCGGCGGCGAGGCACATGCCGCCGAGGAAGCCGCTCACCGTCGTCTCGGGGGTATTGAAGTCGCCGTGGGCGTCGAGCCAGACGATCCGCGCCTCCGGGACGTGGCGCAGCACGGTCGGCAGCGTCGTCATGCAGATCGAGCAGTCGGAGGCGAGCAGGACCGGGCGCAGCCCCGCGGTCAGCGCGTCGTCGACCTGGCCACCGGCCTCGAGCAGGCAGCCGCGAGAGTCGCGCAGGTCGTCCTCGAAGCGCGCCCCACCGGGGGACCCGGATGGTGAGCCGATCAGCCGCGGCTCGACCCCGAGCAGCCGCGCGAGCCGCGGAGTGAGCGCATCGACGCCGCGCACCCCTCCCGGCGTCCGGTCCGACGTCCGGCAGCGCAGCGCGACGACCGACGCGCTCACCGGCCTGTCCACACCGGGTCGCGCTTCTCGAAGAAGGCCTTGACGCCCTCCTGGATGTCGTCGGTGGCGAAGGCGATCGCCAGCTGCCCGCGCAGATAGTCCAGCGCGTCGTCGAAGGCCATGTCCTGCTGGCGGGACATCGCGTCCTTGCCCATCCGCATCAACACCGGCGACTTGGCCGCCAGCTGCTGCGCCCAGTCGGCGACCGCGGCGTCGTACTCGTCCGCGGGCACGACGCGGTTGACGAGCCCGATCCGCTCGGCCTCCTCGGCGGAGATCTGCTCGCCGAGCAGCAGCAGCTCGTTCGTCTTCTTGCGCCCGACGTTGCGATAGATCAGCGCCATGATCATGAACGGGAAGACCCCGACGTTGATCTCGGGCGTGCCGAAGCGCGCGCCCTCGCGGGCGATGACCAGGTCGCACGCGAGCGCGACCCCGAGCGCACCGGCCAGCACGTGCCCGTTGGCCGCGCAGAGACTCGGCTTCCCGAGTGCGCCGATCAGGTGGAACAGGCGCGGGAAGCGGTCGATGGCGGCGTGCTTGTGCGCGAGCGGCACGTCGGCCGCGAAGCCGGCCAGGTTGCCGCCGCTCGAGAACATCTTGTCGTGCGAGGAGGTCAGCACGACGCAGCGCACCGCGTCCTCGTCACGGGCGCGCTCGAACGCCGCGATCAGGTCGTCGAGCAGTTCGTCGGAGAGCGCGTTGCGCGTCTCGGGCTGGTCGAGCGTGATCGTCGCGATGCGGTCCGCGACGTCGTAGTGCAGCGTGTCGAAGGTCATCCGGCGTCACTTTGCCGCATTCGTGACTAGGATGCCCGGCAATTCGTGGAAGGCGCTCTGGAGGCGCGCCTTTCGCCGCACCATCTTCAGAGGAGGGGTTTTGAGGGTTTTCTCTCGCGCTGCGCTGATCGCGCTTGCGCTTTTCGCCTGCGTCATACCGTCGCCGGCTCTCGCCAAGCCGAGTGGCCTCGATGCCTACGAGGTCAAGATCACGCCGAAATCGCTCAAGACATTGGCCGAGCGCGGCTTCGACGTGACCGAGGGCCGCCACGGCGGCACGATCGAGATCATCGCGACGGCCAGCCAGGCTCGCGCGGTCACCAAGGCCGGCGCCGCCGCACGACTCAAGCGCGACGCGCAGGGCCGTACCGCGCTCCAGCGCGCGCAGCGCATGGCGAGGCCCGACGGCTCCTACGACGTCTACCGGCCGTACTTCGACCACACCTACGTCGGCACGGTGAACGCCGACGGCACCGGCGGGCCACGCCAGACGCTCTTCGAGGAGATGCAGGCGCTCGCGGCCAGCCGTCCCGACATCGTCAAGCCGGAGATCGTCGGCTACTCGGAGTACCGGCACACGCCGATCCTGGCGCTCAAGGTGACGAAGGACGCGCGTTCGACGCCGGACGGGCAACGCCCGGCAGTGCTCTACAACGCCACCCAGCACGCGCGCGAATGGATCACGCCCGAGTCGATCCGCCGTCTCTCCCACCTGTTCGTCGACAATTACACCAACCCGACCGACACCTCCGAGGCCAAGGCCCATGACGGCGCCGACCTCAACGGCGAGGCGGACGCCCTCACGAAGGGCGAGCTGACACGGCTCATCAACACCAACGAGCTGTGGTTCCTGATCGTCGCGAACCCCGACGGCTACGACTGGACCTTCACCCCGGGCAACCGCCTGTGGCGCAAGAACCTCCACGACAACAACGGCGACGGTCAGATCACGAGCGTCGACGGCGTCGATCCGAACCGCAACTTCCCGACGCACTGGGGCTATGACAACGAGGGCTCCTCGCCGGATCCCTCGAGCGAGACCTACCGCGGGACCGGGCCGGCGTCCGAGGCCGAGACAAAGGCGATGGACGGCCTCGTCAAGCGCGTCGGCTTCGAGGAGCAGGTCAACTACCACTCGGCGGCGGAGCTGCTGCTCTACCCGCTGGGGTTCCAGCAGTCCACCTACTCCGCCGACGACCCGATCTTCCGCGCGCTGTCGGGCACGGACGACGATCCCGCCATCAAGGGCCAGGCACCGGGCGCGCCGGACTTCTACGACCCGGACGTCAGCGCGGAGCTCTACATCACCAACGGCGACACCGTCGACCACGTCTACGGCAAGTACGACACGCTCGCGTGGACGCCGGAGATGGACGTTTCCGATCCCGCCCGTGGCGGCGGCGACAGCGTCTTCGAGTTCCAGGACAGCGAGGCCGACCTCCAGGACGCGTTCGAGAAGAACGTCCCGTTCGTGCTCGACGTCGCTCGCTCGGCGAAGGACCCCGCCAACCCCGTCACGCATCTCGGCAACGACGTGCCGGACTTCGAGCTGAAGCCGTTCAACGTCTCCTACGGGGATCCGCAGACGGTCGAGGTCAACGCCAAGCGCGAGCTCGGCAACGTGACGCTCCACTGGCGGGTCAACAACGGCGACGAGCAGTCCGCCCCCACCAAGGAGTTCAAGGGCGGCGAGGTCTACGGCGGGGAAGGCGACGTCTACTTCCACCGCATGCGTGGCGAGGTCAAGGGGACCAAGCCGGGCGACGATGTGAAGGTCTGGTTCGAGGCCGGCGGACGCCGCTCGCAATCCTTCACGTACTCCGTCGCGAGCGACACCGGCGCGCAGGTGCTGATCATGGCCGCCGAGGACTACTCGGGCAAGCCCAACACCCAGGACCCGGAGCAACCCGCGGGCGACGGGCCGGCCTTCCTGTCCTACTACACACAGGCGCTGCAGGCGAACGGCATCGCGTACGACGTCTACGACGTGGACGCGCGGGGTCGAACCGCGCCGGATGCGCTCGGCGTTCTGAGCCACTACAAGGCCGTTGTCTGGTACACGGGCAACGACTTCTTCGTCCGTGAGCCGGGGGCACCGGGCGGCACCGGCACCTCCAAGCTGGCGCTCGACGAGATCGTCGCGGTGCGCGACTTCCTCAACGAGGGCGGCAAGTTGCTCTACAGCGGGCAGAACGCCGCGACGGGCCAACTCACGGCCTTCCCCTACAACGCGAATGGCCAACCGCCGTACTGCGATGTCGCCGAAGTCGAGGACCCGCCGAACTCCGACCCGAATCTGATTCCGGTCGAGCGCTGCGCCTCACTCAACGACGACTTCCTCCAGTACTGGCTGGGGGCCTACCTGCACATCAACGCCGCCAACGATCCGGACGGCGCAGGCGCGCTGGGCTTCCAGAACGTCGGCGATCCCTTCGGGACCACCGCGTTCAAGCTGAACGGCCCGGAGAGCGCCGACAACCAGAACCACGTCTACTCGATGGTCACGACCTCGAGCATCCTGACCCCCGACAAGTTCCCGCAGTTCAAGTCGCAGGTGGCGACCGCGTTCCAGCGCAAGCCGGCCTTCGATCCGCCGACCGGGAGCCACTACATGTACGCCGCCTCCAACGACAACGCGTGGCAGCGGCTCCGCAAGACGATCGACCTCACCGGCGCGAACACCGGGAGCCTGAAGTTCCAGATCTCCTACGACACCGAGGACCAGTACGACTTCGTCGTCGTCGAGGCCCACACGGTCGGCCAGGACGACTGGACGACGCTAGAGGAGAAGAGCGGCGGCACCGAGGCCAACGTCGGCGAGTCCTGCGACATCAACTGGGACACGCTGCACCCGTTCCTCACGCACTACCAGACCAACACGAGCAAGGTGCAGCCGCCGCCGAGCTCGGTGAAGGACTGCACGCCCCAGGGGACCACAGGGTCGCCTCCGGGCCAGTGGTTCGGCGCGACGGGCAACTCGGGCGGCTTCCACAACTGGGAGTTCGACCTGAGCGCCTACAAGGGCAAGCAGATCGAGGTCGCGATCTCCTACATCCAGGACTTCGCGTCCGCAGGTCTGGGCGTGTTCGTGGACGACGCCGTGGTCACGAAGGACGGGGCGGAGTCCGAGTCGACCTCGTTCGAGGACGACCTCGGAGGCTGGACCGCCGGCCCCGCGGCTGCGGGCTCCGAGAACGACGGCCAGTGGGCCCGTCGGACCTCGGTCGGCTTCAAGGAGGGGCCGGGCGTGGCCACCAAGCGCACGCTCTACTACGGCTTCGGCCTGGAGGGCATCGCGGGCGCTGATAAGCGCTCCGCCTTCATGGCCGACGCGATGCGCTACCTGGGCGTGCTGAGGGGCGGCGGTCCCGGCGGCGGTGGCGGTACCCCGCCTCCCGGCGGTGGCACTCCCCCGCCCGGTGGCACCAGCCCCGACTACCGCCTGCGGCTCTCTAAGAGCCGGCTGCGGGTCGATCGCAAGCGCCGCACGAAGGTGCGGCTCGCCTGCGGGCCCACGAAGGGCGGGCTGTGCAAGGGCGTCGTGACGCTCCGGCGCGGCACGAGGACGGTCATGGGCCGTCGCTCGTTCACCACCAGGGCCGGCAAGACCCGGTCGATCACGGTCCGGATCAGCAAGTCGGCCTACCGGCGCCTGACGCGCACCAAGCGCATCCGGACGACGATCACGCTGGTCAGCCGCGGCTCCGACGGCGTGCTGCGCAAGAAGAGCCAGCGCGTGACGATGGTCCGCGCCAAGGCGCAGAAGGCCAAGAAGAAGAAGCGCTAGTCCACCGGGCCGGTGGCGGCCTATCTGTCCGCTAGCGTTCAGATATGGCCGCCACCGAGTCCGACGTGCTCAAGCCCGACCACGGGTCGCCCCGCAAGCACTTCATCTTCACCGATCACCACGATCAGCTCCGCGACTCGATCCACGCGTTCGTGGTCAAAGAGCTCGCGCCGCACGCGGAGGAGTGGGAGGAGACGACCTTCCCCGACTCCGTGTTCCGGCGCATGGGCGAGCTCGGCCTGCTCGGGCTCTCCTATCCCGAGGAGTACGGGGGGCAGGGCGGCGACTACTTCTGCAACCTCGTGCTCGCCGAGGAGATGGTGCACGCGAAGTGCGGCGGCGTCGGGATGGGCATCGCCGTCCACACCGACATGGCGACGCCGCCGGTGTTCCTGTTCGGGACCGAGGAGCAGAAGCAGCGCTACCTCGTGCCCTCGATCAAGGGCGAGAAGATCTCCTGCCTCGGGATCACCGAGCCGAACGCCGGCTCCGACGTCTCGGGCATCAAGACGCGCGCCGTCCGCGAGCGAGGCGGTGACGCAGCCAGTGGCGACGAGTGGGTCATCAACGGCTCGAAGACCTACATCACCAACGGCCATCGCGCCGACTACATCGTGCTCGTCACCAAGACCGACCCGGACGCCGGCTACGACGGCTTCACGCTGTTCCTGGTCGACATGGACCTGCCGGGCGTGATCCGTGAGAAGAAGCTGCAGAAGCTCGGCATGCACGCGTCCGACACCGCGCTGCTCGCGTTCTCCGACGTGCGCGTGCCCGCCGACGCCGTGCTCGGCCAGATCGGCAAGGGCTTCTACCACATCATGTGGGAGCTCCAGGGCGAGCGCCTGATCGGCGCCGCGGGCTGCGTGGCGGCGGCGCAGCGGGTGTTCGACCAGACGCTGCAGTACGCGCAGGATCGCAAGGCGTTCGGGCGCTCGATCGGCAAGTTCCAGGTCATCCGCCACAAGTTCGCGGAGATGGCGACGCAGATCGAGAGCGCCCGCCAGCTCGTCTACACGACGGCCTGGCGCTTCGCCAACGGCGAGTACCCCGTGCGCGAGATCTCGATGGCCAAGCTGCACGCCGCGCGCGTCGCGGTCGACGTGGCCGACGAGTGCATCCAGATCCACGGCGGCGCCGGCTACATGAAGGAATACGGCGTGGAGCGCGTCTGGCGCGACATGCGGCTGAACCGCATAGGCGCCGGCACGGACGAAGTGATGCTGGACGTCATCGGCCGTTCGTACGGGATATAGCGACAACGTCCCGCGTCCCTTAGCGCGCGTCTAGGCCGGCCTCCTGCCCGCGGCCACACGCGCCCCCTACGCCACCGCTGGCGGGCTCGGGGCACGCTCGGCAGCTTGGCGACGAGCACCCGGATGGGCGCGACGTCGTAAGGTGCCGGCATCGAAACAAAGGTGAAACGGCTCGCAGCCCTCGTGTTTGGCACGCTCGCCGCGCTCGGCGCGATGGCGCCGCTTGCCCTGGCCGCCACCACCCCCGGCGCCCGCACTGGCAAGGCGAGTGCCGTCACGCCGCAGACCGCCACCCTCAACGGGAGGGTCGATCCGAATGGCTTTCCGACCGCCTTCTACTTCCAGTATGGGAGGAGCACGCGGTACGGCAAGCGCACGGCCACTGCTGACGCCGGGTCGGGCAAGAACAGCCACGCCGTCTCGGCGTCGCTTACCGGGCTGCGACCGAACACCACCTATCACTACCGGCTCGTGGCGTTCAGCAGCAAGGGCACCGCGCGCGGGACGGACCGGAAGCTCAAGACACCCCAGATCGCCACCACCTCGTCGATCTCCGTCTCGCCGAACCCCCTGCGGTTCGGCGGCACCGCGTCTGTTGCCGGAGCGCTCAGCGGCCCCGATGTGGGCGGCAAGCAGGTGGCCCTCCAATTCAAGCCGTTCCCGTTCACAAGCACGTTCCGGCAGAGCGGGAACACCGTGGTCACATCGCCGCAAGGCGCCTACAGCTTCGGCTTCCCGGGGCTGATCACCGCCCAGCTACGGGTAGTGGAGAAGTCCAAGCCGTCGGTCGTGAGCCAGACGGTGACCGAGAGCGTTGCGCTCGCCACTTCGATCCACATCCGGCGTTCACGCCGCAACCTTCACCGGGTCCGCTTCTACGGCCGCGTCAGACCCTCGCGGGCGGGCAACGCCGTTCTGATCCAGCGCAAGCTCAAGCGGCGCTGGAAGACGATCGCTCTCACCCTGACCCGGCCCGGGACCGCAAACTTCTCGTTCTTCTCGAAGCGGCTGCGCCTAGGGCGCGGCGGAACCTTCAGAGTGATCGTCAGGACCACCGGTGGCGACTACGTCGATGGCGTGAGCCGCGAGCTGCGGATACTGCTGCGCCGCCACCATCGGCGCAGCTGACCAAGGACCTCAGGCCGCTTCGGGCGCCGCCACGGGAGAGGGCTCGACGCGCAAGACCCGCGCCAGTCCGGTCGGCATCCACCAGTTCCACCGTCCCATCAACGAGACGACGGCCGGCACGAGCAGCGCTCTGATCAGCGTCGCGTCGATCAGGATGCCCGCCGCGAGGCCGGTGGCGAGAACCTTCACGTCGGTCGATGGCCCCGAGGCCATAGACACGAACGCCAGGAACAGGATCAGCGCCGCGCTCGTGACGAGGCGGCCGGTGCGGCCGAGGCCCACGACGACCGCGTCGTTGGTGTCGTGGGCGCCGTCGTACTCCTCGCGCATGCGGGCGAGGATGAACACCTCGTAGTCCATCGAGAGCCCGTAGAGGAACGCGAACACGATGACCGGGATCCAGCTGTTGATCGCTCCGGTAGATGACTGAGGTTCGTCCGTCCTTGGACACGAACGCACGATCGCCGGTTGAGCCGTAGCCGGCGACCCGCGCGCGGGGAAGGCCCTTGGTGATCTTGGCCTCGAGGGCTCGCAGCTGCCCGCGATCGCCGCCCTTGACCACGGCCAGGGTCGGCAGGCTCTCCCCGCCGTTGCCAAAGGTCTTGATGATCTGCTGGTTGGTCTCGAAGCCCACCTTGCCGGGCACGGAGAAGCGCTGGTCGAAATTCACGGCCCCGGCGGCCGCCACCCCCACCACGGTCAGGACGATCCAGGCGATCGCCACGTAGCGCTTGTGGGCCAGGACGAAGCGGGTGAGCTTCTGCATGCGAGATCCCCTCTAGTGGGAACGACCCGGAAGCTGGCGCGCTCCCGGCACCAAAGATTCCCCGCGTCGAGGCTCGGGCCAGCGAGCCGCGCTGGAGTCTAGCCGCGCGCCAAGGACGCGGGTTCGCTCATCCGCCGGCCGGGACGGGAGCGCCCTCATACCAGGAGAGCGCGTACTTGCCGTCGTCGAGCTCCCGGGCCAACTGCGTCAGTCGCAGCGGCCTGAAGGTGTCGCACATCACCATCAGCTCCGACGTCTCGGTCATCCCGAGCGACTGCTCGGCGAGGCCGGGCTGGGGGCCGTGCGGCAGGCCCGAGGGGTGCAGGGTGATCATGCCGGCGTCGACGCCCTTGCGCGCGCCGAACTCCCCGTCCACGTAGTACATGACCTCCTCCGACTGGAGGTTCGAGTGGTTGTAGGGGATCGGGATCGCGTTCGGATCCCAGTCGAGCTTGCGCGGGCAGAACGAGCAGATCACGAAGTTCGGGCCCTGGAAGGTCTGGTGCGCGGGCGGCGGCGGGTGGATGCGGCTGCTGAGCGGTTCGAAGTCGTGGATCGAGAACGTGTAGGGGTAGACGTAGCCGTCCCAGGCCACGACGTCGAGCGGGTGGTAGTCGAGCTTGTAGTGCTGGTAGCCGCCGCGCACCCGCACGACGAGGTCGTACTCGCCGCGCTCGCGGTGCGTCTCGAGCTGCGTGGGCGCCTTGAAGTCGCGGTGCGAGTAGGGCGCGTGCTCGAGCAGCTGCCCGTAGCGGTTGCGGTAGCGGTTGGGCGTCTCGATCTCGCCCGGCGTGTGGAAGGTCAGCAGCAGCGTGTCGTCGGCGCTGGTGCGGAAGCGGTAGACCGTGCTGCGCGGGATCAGCACGTAGTCGTGCGCCTGGTAGGGAAGCGTGCCGAAGATCGTCTCGATCTCGCCGCTGCCCTCGTGCACGAAGATCAGCTCGTCGCCGTCGCCGCTCTTGTAGAAGTAGTCCTGCTCCTCCGACGGCCGGCAGATCCCAATTTCCACGTCGTCGTTCCACATCAGCACGCGCCGGCCCTGGACCGGGTCGCCGCCGGGCTCGATCGGCCGCGTGTCCACAAGGTGGTGCACGTGTGCGTCGGGAACCCACTCGTCGCGCTCGATCGGGATGAACTCCCCCACCTCCATCACGCGGCAGGGCGACTGCAGGTGGTAGAGGATCGACTCGTTGCCCGAGAAGCCCTCGTAGCCCATGACCTCCTCGGTCAGCAGCGTGCCGTTCTCGCGCAGGACGGTGTGGCGCTTCTGCGGCAGGTCGCCGCGGCGCTCGTACC
>JBBQBV010000016.1:0-37845 GCA_038318085.1 Solirubrobacterales bacterium | reverse complement strand
CACGTGCTGCTGCTTGGCGGTCGCCCACACGATTGTGCCCGCGGTCTCGAATCCGTTGAACACGAAGCTGGCCGCGGCGAGCTGCCATACATCGGGGTCGAGCATGCCGGCTTCAGCGACCGGGAGATCCTCGACAACCCCGCCCAGATGACATCATCTCTCGCGCTCACCCGGTGGCTGCGCTGCCGCTACGGCATCGCGATCGGCAACGTCATCGGCCACAACGAGAGCCTGTCCTCCCCGTACCACCACGAGAACGTCGCCAGGCTGCGCAGCCAGGCGCATCAGGACTGGCCCGAGGCGGACATGGACGTCTACCGACAGGCGGCTGGCGAGCGCTCGCTGCTAGCCCACGCGCGCTGCCGCGTCGCCGGCTCAGGCGCCGGCCGCGCCGGCACTGGTCGCAAGCACGAGCAGGAACAGTCCCGACACCGGCGACCCGAAGGCAGGGTTGCACAAGCGAGCCGGACGGTGGCGCGCCATGGCGCCCGAGCTCGTGTACCATCGCTGCACGCGGATCCGGTTAGCTCAATTGGCAGAGCACTTGATTTGTAGGGGGATTCGACGAACGCCGTCTGCCCGTCCCGGGCGGAGCGGCGAGCATGTAGACGCCGGCGCGCAGTCCGCCGGCAACAGCGCCTCCCGGGCGGGTAGTGTGGGCTTTCCATGAGCACTCCCGCCTCCTCCCAGCCCACGCCCCAGCGGCTTGCGGCCATCCGCGAGCAGCTCAAGCTGCTCGCGGACTACCTTTGACCCAGCAGGGCTGAAGGAGCGCGCCTCAGAGCTCGAGGGGCAGATGGGGGCGCCGGGCTTCTGGGATGACCCGGAGTCCGCCGCCAAGGTCGGTGCCGAGCACGCGCGCCTGAGCCGGCGGGTGAGCACCTACAAGAGCCTCGAGGTCGACGTGGCGGATCTCGGCGGGCTCGTCGAGCTCGCCGAGGAGGACCCCGAGATGGCCGCCGAGATGGAGGAGACGCTGGTCTCCGTCGAGGCGCGCCTGGAGGAGCTCGAGCTCGCGCGCCTGTTCTCCGGGCGCTACGACGGCGGCGACGCGCTGGTCACCGTCAACGCCGGCGCGGGCGGCACCGACGCCCAGGACTGGGCCGAGATGGTCCTGCGCATGGAGATGCGCTGGGCCGAGCGCCGAGGCTTCAAGGCCGAGATCCTCGAGGCGTCGGCGGGGGAGGAGGCCGGCATCAAGTCCGCCACCTTCCGCGTGTCCGGCGAGAACGCCTACGGGCTCTACGGCGCCGAGAAGGGCGTGCACCGCCTCGTGCGCATCTCGCCCTTCGATGCCCAGAGCCGCCGCCAGACGGCATTCGCCAGCGTCGAGGTCTCACCCGTCCTCGAGGACCTGGGAGAGATTGAGATCAACGACGACGACCTGCAGATCGACACCTACCGGGCGTCGGGCGCGGGCGGCCAGCACGTCAACAAGACCGACTCGGCGGTGCGCATCACGCACCGGCCGTCCGGCATCGTCGTCCAGTGCCAGAACGAGCGCTCGCAGACGTCGAACAAGCTGACCGCCATGAAGATGCTGCAGTCCAAACTGGTCGAGCTCTCCGAGCGCCGGCGCCGCGAGGAGATCGCGAAGGAGAAGGGGGAGGCCATGGACGTCGGCTGGGGCTCGCAGATCCGCTCCTACGTGCTCAACCCGTACACGATGGTCAAGGACCACCGCACCGACCACGAGATGGGGGACACGACTCGGGTGCTCGACGGCGATCTCGACGGCTTCGTGCGCGCCTACCTGCTCAAGTCCGCCGCGTCGTGAGCACCCAAGGGCCCTTGGGCCGGAGGTCTCGGGCCGCGAGCGCCGACGGCGAGCAGCCCTCCGCGCCGTACCTCGACGCCCTGGTCGCCTACGGCTTCCGCGGGCCGACGCGCTTCCACGTCCCCGGGCACAAGGGCGGCAAGGGCGCCGACCCCGGCCTGCTCTCGGCGATCGGCGCCAACGCCATGGCGCTCGACATCCCGCAGGACATCGACGGCATCGACCTCGGCCCCAGGCCGACGCCCTACGAGCGCGCCGAGCAGCTGGCGGCCGAGGCGCACGGGGCCGCGCGCACGTGGTTTCTGACCAACGGCGCCAGCCAGGGCAACCACGCGCTGTGCCTCGCGCTCGCGGCGCTCGGCACCGAGGTGATCGTGCAGCGCAACTCGCACTCGTCGGTCATCGACGGGCTCGTGCTCTCCGGCGGGGTGCCGAGCTTCGTGGCCCCGGAGTACGACGCCGAGCTGGGGATGGCCCACGGCGTCATCGCGTCCGCGCTCGCCGCGGCCCTCGACGCGGCGCCGCGGGCGCGCGCGGCCTTCGTGGTCTCCCCGACCTACTACGGCCTGGCCGCCGACGTCGCCGCCCTCGCCGAGGTCGCGCACGCTCACGACGTGCCGCTGGTCGTCGACCAGTCGTGGGGGCCGCACTTCGGCTTTCACCCGGGCCTGCCCGAGAGCGCGCTGGCGTTGGGCGCCGACGCGGTCCTGACCTCGACGCACAAGATCGTCGGCTCGCTGACCCAGTCGGCGATGCTGCACGTCGGCACCGGCGGCCGCGTCGACCCCGAGGTGGTCGCGCGCGTCGTGCGGCTCGTGCGCTCGACGTCGCAGAGCGCGCTGTTGATGGGCTCGCTCGACGGCGCCAGGCGCCAGATGGCCGTGCACGGCGAGGCGCTGCTTTCGCGCACGCTGCGTGCCGCGATCGTCCTGCGGACGGCGATCGACGAGGTCCGCGGCTGCCACGTGGTCGGCGAGGACCTCGTGGGCCGCGCCGGCGTCGCGGCCTGGGATCCGCTGCGCGTGGTCATCGACGTGCGCGGCACCGGGCGCACGGGCTACGAGGTCTACACCGCCCTGCGCACCTCCTACGACGCCCACCTCGAGCTCGCCACCCACGCGACGGTCGTGCTCGTGCTCGGCGTCGCCCAGCCGGCGGAGGACCTCGAGCGCTTCGCCTACGACTTCGCCGAGACGATCGGGCGCCTGGAGGTGCCCGGCACGGGCGTGGCGCTCTCCCGCGCCGCCGCGTCGCTGCACAACGAGGTCGCCATGTCGCCGCGCGAGGCGTTCCTCGGCCGCAGCGAGGTGGTCGACGCAGACGCCGCCGAGGGCCGCGTGTCGGCGGAGACGATCGCGGGCTACCCGCCCGGCATCCCGGCCCTGTTACCCGGAGAGCGCATCACCCGCGAGGCGATCGACTACCTGCGCGAGCTCGTGTCGGCCGGGGCGCGCCTGCACGGCGCCAGCGACCCGGAGTTCCGCTCGCTCTACGTGGTGCGGGACACCCAGTCCACGATGTCGGCGGCGGCGGCCTCGAAGCGCAGCGCGTAGCAGTTCGGCCCCTGCTGACGGACGACCCGCGCGCGGCCGTCGACGGGCCCGGTGGCGTCGAGGAGCAGCTCGAAGCCGAGCTCCTCGTCGATCGTCAGCGGCCGGTCGGTGACCACGCGCATGCCGCCGGCGCCGAGGTCTTCGGTGCGCCCGCGCACCGGATTGCCGTGCGGCCGCGTGAGCGTGCAGTCGAACGCGACGGCGTGGCGGGGGCTGCCGCGGTGCTCCACGCCCATAACCTACCGGCGGCCATGCGCTTTGATGATCTGCTGGACCTCGTCGACCGCGCGCTCACCGAGGACGTCGGGACGGGGGATGTCACCACCGAGGCGACCGTCCTCGCCGGCGCGCGCGCCGTCGCCACCGTCACCCAGAAGGCGCCGGGGGTCATCTCCGGGCTCGACCCCGCCGAGGCGGTCTTTCGTCGCCTGGATCCGGACTGCGTGGTCGAGCGCGGGCCCGAGGGCGTCTGGCGCGACCCCGGCGCGGTCGTGCTGCGCGTCGAGGGCGCCGCGCGCGCCCTGCTCACGGCCGAGCGCACCGCCCTGAACTTCCTCCAGCGCCTTTCCGGCGTGGCCACGATCACCGCGCAGGTCGTGACCGCGGTGCGAGCCGCCGGCGGCACGGCGACCATCCTGGACACCCGCAAGACGACGCCCGCGATGCGCGGCCTGGAGAAGGCGGCGGTCGTGGCCGGCGGCGGGACCAACCACCGCGCGGGCCTCTACGACGCGATCCTGATCAAGGAGAACCACGCGGCGCTCGCCGGTGGCGTGGCGCAGGCGGTGCGCGCGGCCCGCGCGGCCCGCCCGGACCTCCCGGTGGAGATCGAGGTGCGCGACGCCGGCGAGCTCGACGCGGCGCTGGAGGCCGGCGCGGACCGCCTGCTGCTCGACAACATGACCCCCGACGAGGTCGCCGCCGCGGTGGCCCGCGTGGGCGGGCGGGCGGTGCTCGAGGCGAGCGGTCAGATCACGCCCGAGACGGTTGTGGTCTATGCGACCATAAGTGGGCTAGACTTCGTATCGCTCGGGTGGCTGACCCACTCCGCCCCGGCGCTCGATCTCTCCCTCACCCTGGAGCGCGTTGATCATGACGGCCCTGCTGGAGCTTGAGAACACCATCGCCATGCAGGACGAGGTGCGGACGCTCGCGCGCCGGCGCGACGCCGTGATCCTCGCCCATAACTACGAGCTGCCGGAGATCCAGTCCGTCGCCGACTACGTCGGGGACTCGCTCGGGCTCTCGATCCGCGCGGCGGAGTCGACGGCGAGCGTGATCGCCTTCTGCGGGGTGCACTTCATGGCGGAGACGGCCTCGATCCTGTCGCCGCAGAAGGCGGTGCTGCTCCCCGACCTCGGCGCCGGCTGCTCGCTGGCCGACAGCATCACGGCCGATCAGCTGCGCGCCTGGAAGGCCAAGCATCCCGGGGCCGTGGTGGTCATGTACGTCAACACGACGGCCGAGGTCAAGGCGGAGACCGACTACTGCTGCACGTCGGCCAACGCCGTCGCGGTCGTCGAGCACATCTACCGCGAGCGCGGGTCCGACACCGAGATCCTCTTTGGGCCCGACATGTTCCTCGGCGCCTTCGTCGAGAAGCGCACGGGGCGCAAGATGCACGTGTGGGACGGCGAGTGCCACGTCCACGCAGGCATCCGGCCGCGCGACATCGGCGAGATGCGCGCCGCCCATCCGGGCGCCGACTTCCTCATCCATCCCGAGTGCGGCTGCTCGACGTCGGTCATGGAGTACGTCGCCGCGGGGGACGTCGACCCCGAGGGCGTGCACATGCTCTCGACCGGCGGGATGCTCGACTATGCGCGCAGTGCGGCACCCGGCTCCACGGCGATCGTCGCCACGGAGACGGGGATGCTTCACCCGCTGCAGATGGCGGCGCCGGACGTGACCTTCCTGCCGGCCAATCGCGCCGCCGTCTGCCAGTTCATGAAGATGATCACGCTGCCGAAGCTGCGCGACGCCCTGCGCGACCTGTCGCCGCAGGTCAAGGTGCCCGAGGCGCTCGCCGAGCGCGCCCGCGTGCCGATCGAGCGCATGGTCGCCATCGCTGCTTAACGGAAGAGGCCCCGCCGGCTCGGACCGGCGGGGCCTCTGTCTCCCGTTGCGGGAGGCGGGAGTCGGGGTTGGAGGTCTAGCCGACGAGCTCGATGTGGTCCCAGATGGCTCCGGCGCTCGTCGCCCTGAGCTGGGCCTCGTGCACGAGGGCGTCGGCCTTCAGCATGTCGGTCGAGCAGGTCGAGTCGTCGTGGCCGTGGTGGTCGCCAGCGTGGCCGCCGTTGTCGTCGCCGTGGTCGCCGTTGTCGTCGCCGTTGTCGTCGCCGTGGTCGTCGCCGTGGTCGTCGCCCTGGTCGTCGCCCTGGTCATCGCCCTGATCATCGCCGGCCTGACCGCCGTTGTCGTCGCCCTGGTCATCGCCGCTGTCGGAGACCGTGGCGGCGGGGGCGGTGGTCGTGGTGTCGTCGGACGCGCCGCACTTGATCTCCGTCGAGCCGTCCACGACGGCGGACAGGTCCGTGCCGTTGAGCAGGGAGATCACGAGCGTGCCGGTGGCGGCGTCGAAGCTCTTGATCTTGCCGGCCTCGGCGCCGTCCATCGTGCCGTCGCCGTCGCTGTCGTCGTTGCGCGGGTCGGTGGCGTGCTTGAACTCGGCCTTGTTGCGGACGCCGTCACGATCCTGGTCGCGGCGGGCCTGGTTGACGTGCAGGGAGAGCCGGTGGCTCTTCTCCCAGCGGTCGGGCAGACCGTCGTGGTTGCGGTCCCTGGCGAGGGCGCTCGCCGGCAGCAGCATGAGGGCTGCGAGCGCGGCGAAGATGAGTCGCTTCATCTGGGTGTTCCTCCTACGAGTGGGCATTCTGACTAGGTGACACGCCGCGGACGGCGGATGTCACGCAGATCAGTTGCCGAGTCGCCGGAGTCGGGCGTGGGGGCCGGCGCCGGGGCGTCGTCGGCGCCGCCATGGCCGGATCCGCTGCTGCCGGAGCCGCTGCCGCCGGAGCCGCTGCCGCCGGAGCCGTCGTCGGCCTGCGGCGCGAGGGTCGCCGCGGGATCGTCGACGGAGCCCGGGCCGCCGGAGATGCCGCTGCCGTCCGCGCCCGACGAGCCGTCGCCCGAGCCTCCGTGCGAAGAGCCGCCGTGGGAGCCGCCGTCCCCTGACCCGGAAGTGTCCGTGTGCGAGCCGGTGGAGCTGTCGTCGCCTCCGTGAGGTGAGCCGCCGTCGCCGGAGCCGGAGGAACCGCCGTGGCCACCGTCGGAGGACCCGCTGCGGTCCGGGCTGCGGCCGTCGGAGCGCGTGTGCTCGCTGCCGCCGCGACCGGAAGGGTCGTCGGAGCCTGAGCGCATGCGGCGCCGGGACGGCGCCGAGCCGGTCGCGCGCTTGACGCGCCCGGTCCGCACCGCCGGCTTCACTGCGGCAGGCGTCGCGGTGGCCGCCGCCGCAGCGGTGGTTTTCGCGCCCTGCCCGCCGGATGGCCCGGCGCCCTGGCGCTTGGCCCGGATCGCCGCCTCAGCCCGGTCGCCCTGCGCGCCGTGGTGCACGATCGCGGGCGTCGCCGCCGCGCCGCCGGCGATTACGACGACGGCTCCGACCTTGGCCAGCAGCGCGCCCGTCCCCGCGACGGTCCCGCCCGCGGCAGCTTCGGCGATCCCGCCGGCGATGTCCGGTCCGCCGCGGGCCGCGGCGTGCGCCGCCCAGCTGACCAGGGGGAAGGGGATGATGGCCGACACGGCGGAGCGCAGGGTGGTGCGGGCGCGCAGCACGAGCTGGCGGGTGGCGCCCTCGGTGAGCCCGAGGTCGCGCGCGATGTCGGCATGGGTGGCGCCCTGGACGGCCGTGCGCAGCAGCGCCCGGCGCTGGTTGTCGGGCAGGGCCGCGAGGCCTGCCAGGGTCTGGCGCATCACGTCGCGGCGCTCGAGCTCGGCCTGTGGCGCCTCGCCGCCATGCAGCGAGCCGGCGAGCTCGTCGTAGTCGTAGCCGGGAGAGCGCAGCGCGTTCAAGGCGGTGTTGCGGGCGATGCGCAGCAGCCAGGGACGGGCCTCGCGCACCTCGTCGCCGCGGCCCAGCGCCCGCCAGGCGGACATGAAGACCTGCTGCGCGGCGTCTTCGGCCCGCGCCTCGGGCAGCACACGGCGGCAGGCCGCGTGCACCGGCTTGCGGTAGCGCTCGACGAGCGCGGTGAACGCGGGCTCGTGGCCGTCACGGGCGAGCGCGGTGAGGCGCTGGTCGGACTGCGTGCGCAGCAGGGCTATGGAGGGGGACAGGCGCATGCTCTCTAAGACAACGACACGCCGGACGTCCGTTTGTCACGGCATGTCATCCCCAGGCTACGCGCCAAGCAGGTCCAGCACGGTGAAGAGCAGGCCGGAGCCGGTGTCCTCGACGTCCGCTTCATAGACGACGTCGCCCACCGCCGGGCAGCCGCCGGACGCGGTTCCGGCCACGGGCAGGCGCGCGCTGCGCTGGTCCGCGGTGTCGTCGCCGGAGTCCGCCAGGTCGTCCCCGGCGTCGTCGCCGGCGCCGGGGTCGGAGGGGTCCATGCCGCCGCCGTCGTCGGCCGAGGGGTCGTCATCGCCGGCTGGGTCCGCGCCCGGGTCATCGGTGAAGGAGCCGCCATCGGCGCCGCAGAGCACGTCGGTGTTCTCGTCGACGGCGGCCGTGAGCTCGCCGCCGGCCGCGAGGGCGATCGTCGTGGCGGTGGGCGTGAGGCTTGAGATGACGCCCGCGTGCTCGTCGCCGTCGGAGACGCCGTCACCGTCGGTGTCGGCGTTGCGCGGGTGCATCGCGGTCAGCGACTCGCCATGGTTGTCCAGGCCGTCGGAGTCCGGGTCCTCGCGCCCGTCCGCCAGGTGGTTGCGGTTGGAGTCACGCCTGCGCGGGTTGGTCCGCGCGAGCTGCTCGGTGTGGTTGTTCACGCCGTCGCGGTCGCGGTCCTCGAGGCCGTCGGCGACGCCGTCGGCGTCCGAGTCGGCCCTGCGCGGCCGCGTGCCCGCCTTGCGCTCGTAGCGGTTGTTGAGGCCATCGTGGTCCCAGTCGGCCTTCGGCGCGCGCACCGTGTGCGAGCGCTGGTGGTGGGCAGGCTTGGCCTCGGCGGCGGGGACGGCGGTGAGCAGGGACAGGGCGGCGCAGAGCGCGACCCCTCGGCGGGAGAGGGACACGCGACCTTCATCGGTCGCGCCGCTGGTCATCCCGACTCATTGGACGGGGAGACGAAGGATGGCGCGCTGCGCTCAACCTGCGGCGGCGGGCAGCAGCTCGAGGCCGCGCTGCACGGCGTCGCGCACGACGGGCAGCGCGCGGCGGCGGCGCTCGAACTCCGGCGGCGTGTAGCAGTGGACCTCGGCGCGGGCGCCCATCTCGTAGGCGTCCCACAGGCTCGAGGCCTGATGGACGCGCTCGAGCCACGGGATCCCGTCGAAGTGCTCGGAGACGAGGACGACCACGTACTCGGGGCCCCGCTCGCGCTGGGCCGGCGCACCGTTTGCGTCATCCACCCGCGCTCCGCCCAGGACGGCGCGCTCCACGGGGAAGCGGTCCACCACGCGGCGCACGTAGCGGTCGAGCTCGCGGCGGTTGAGCTTCTCGGTCACGGTCGCAGCAGATGATGCCGCGATGTCCGTCTAAGCGCTAGCCGGCGAAGTCCTCGGAGCCGTGCGGCCCGACGACGGCGACCGAGAGCTCCTCGGAGATCCCGCGCGCGACCTCGGCCACCTGGTCCGTCGTGACGGCGTCCAGCGCGGCGATCACGGCGTCCGGATCCAGGTCGCGGCCGAAGACCACCTTCTGCTGCGCGGTGTGTCGCGCGACCGCGTTGGTGTTCTCGAAGCTGAGGACCATGCGCCCGGCGGCGTACGCGCGGGCGCGCTTGACCTCGTCCTCCTTCGGGCCGTCCGTGCGCAGCTCGGCGACGATCTCGCGCATGCGCGTGTACGCCTCGACGGCCTTGCCGGACTCCAGGCCGGCCGAGAGCTGCAGGATGCCCGCGTCTGCGAAGACGTGCGAGAGAGCGTAGACGGAGTAGGCGAGGCCGCGCTGCTCGCGGATCTCGTCGAACAGGCGCGAGCCCATGGACCCGCCCAGCAGCGTCGTGTAGACGCCGAGCGCCGCCCGGTCGGCCAGCGAGGTGACGTCGATCGACGGTCGGTAGCTCATGCGCAGGTGCGACTGGTGTGAGTCGCGCTCCTCGACGAGCGTCGTCGGGTGCAGCGGCGGCGCGGGCTCGTACCCGCCGTCGGCCTCGATCGACGGGAAGCGCCCGAACGCCTCGGCGAGGACGTCCCCGGGCGGCAGGTGGTCGAGGTTGCCGACCAAGAAGGCGCCCCCGCGGGCGCCGGCCCACTGGCGCTCGCGGAAGGCGACGATCGCCTCGCGGCCGAAGGAGCGCAGGTGGGCGGCTGGGCCGAGCACGGGGCGGCCGAGCGGGTGGTCGCCGAAGGCCGCGCGGTCGATCAGGTGCTCGGCCACCGTGGCCGGGGTGTCGTCGGCGCGGGCGATCTCCTGGATGACGACGCCGCGCTCGCGGTCGAGCTCTGAGGCGTCGATCTTCGGCCGGCCGGCGAAGTCCGTCAGCAGGTCGATCGCGTCGGCGGCGACCTCGGCGCGCGCGGTGATGTGGAAGGCGACGATGTCGTGCGACGTGTACGCGTTCAGCGAGGCGCCCATGTGCTCGGCGGTCTCGTTGACCTTGCGGTAGTCGTCGTACTTCTCCCCGCCCTTGAAGACGAGGTGCTCGAGGAAGTGGGCCATGCCGTTCTCCTCGGGGCGCTCCGTGCGGGCGCCGGCGTCGAAGGCCACGAGCACCGTGATCGCGCGCGTGCCGGGCAGATCCGCCCGGTAGATCGGGAGGCCGTTGGGCAGCGGATCGGAGGCGGTGACGGGCACTCCCGGAATCTAGTGGTCCCCCACACCGGCGCCCAGCCGCTGCGCCCACGGGGTACCGTCGGTGCGATGCGTCACGGCCCCCGCAGCCTCCACCTCGCCACCGGGCTGCTCGGCCTTCTGCTGGCGGGCGGGCTCGGCGCCTGCGGCTCGGGCAAGGCCGCGCCGGAGGCCCGCGGGCAGGCCGCGTCGACCCCGGCGCCCACGACGGAGATCGCGCGGCGCGGTCGCGACCGGCCCCACGACTGGCCGATGTTCGGCGTCGGACCAGGCCGCACGAACGCCTACCGGCACCGCACGGGCATCACCGCGCGCTCGGTGGCACGGCTGCAGCGCACCGTGGTCCGGCTCCCTGGCACTGTCGACTCCGCGCCGATCTTCCTGCACGGCGTGCGCGTGGGCGCCCGCACGCGCGACGTCGTCGTGATGACGACGAGCTACGGGCGGACGCTGGCGCTCGACGCGCGCACGGCCAAGCGGCTGTGGGAGTTCGTCCCGCCCGGCATCGAGGGCTGGGAGGGCACGGAGCAGATCACCACCGCCGCGCCGGCCGCCGATTCGCGCCGCCGCGCGGTCTACGTGGCGTCACCGGACGGCCGCGTCCACAAGCTCGCGCTCGCCGACGGCAAGGAGGTCACGACGGGTGCCTGGCCCGCGAGCATCACCAGGCTGCCGCGGCGGGAGAAGATCGCCTCGGCGCTGGGGGTCTACGGGCGTTACGTGCTCGCGACGACGGGCGGCTACATCGGCGACGCCCCGCCCTACCAGGGGCACGTGGTCGCGCTCGACCGCGCGACGGGCGCGCTGCACGCGGTCTTCAACTCGCTGTGCTCGAACCGGCAGGAGCTCCAGGACCCGGCGACCTGCCCCGAGAGCGCCTCGGCGATCTGGGGGCGCATGGGCGCGGTCGTCGACACGAAGGCGCGCGAAGTCTACGTCGCCACGGGCAACGCCGCCTTCGACGGTGACGCCAACTGGGGCGACTCCATGCTCGTCCTCTCCTTTCCCGACCTCGAGCTGCGGCGCAACTGGACCCCGTACAACCAGCAGCAGCTCACCGACGAGGACAAGGACCTCGGCTCGGTCTCACCCGCGCTGCTGCCCGGCGGGCTGGTCCTGCAGGGAGGCAAGGACGCCCGCATGGACGTCCTCTCCCGCGCGCGGCCCAACGGGCACGACACGACGCCCAGCGCCAGGCTCGGCGGGGAGCTGCAGACCCTCCCGCTGCCCGGCGCCGCCCAGGTTCTCCTGACCGGCGCCCCGGCCGTCCTCGGCGACACCGTCTACGTGGCAGGCGACGCCATCGCCGCCTACCGGGTGAGCGGGGGACGCCTGCGCAAGCGCTGGGAGCACGCGGCCGGAGGCACGACCCCGGTCGTGGCGGGCGGCCTGCTCTACGTCTATGACCCGGGCGGCCGCCTGAACGTCTACCGACCGGCCACGGGAGAGCGCATCGCGTCGCTGCCAGCGGCGGCGGGGCACTGGAACGCCCCGATCGTGGTCGGCGGTCGGGTGTGGCTGCCCGAGGGCGACGCCAACGCGCACGCCACCTCGGGCACGCTGTCGGTCTACAGCGCCCCGTAGCCCGCCGCTGCAAACCCCATTGCATGCAGGGTAAATCCCAGCCCCGTCCGGGGACCTCTCGTACTGTTGGCCGACATGGCCGCCACCGAGCGACATCTCCGTACGCGCCGGCCCCGGCCGGCCCCGCTGATCGAGCGCGCCGGCGCGCCGTCGCCGCGCCGGTCGCGGCCCCGCCCGGACGCCGCGGGCGCGGTGATCGACTTCGACGACGTCGTCAAGCGCTACCCCGGCGGCGACCTCGGCCTCAACGGTGCGACCTTCGCGATCCACCCCGGTGAGTTCGTGTTCGTCGTCGGCGCGAGCGGCTCGGGCAAGTCGACGGTCATGCGCTTGCTGATCAAGGAGATCGAGCCGACCAGCGGGCGCGTGTCGGTCGCCGGCCGCGACCTCGCCGGCATCCCGCGCAACAAGGTGCCCTACTACCGGCGCAACCTCGGGATGGTCCACCAGGACTTCAAGCTGCTGCCGAACCGCACCGTGGCCGACAACGTCGCCTACGCGCTGCAGGTGACGGGCGGCTCGCGGCGCGACGTGCGCGACAAGGTGCCGGACATCCTGCGCCTCACGGGCCTTTCGCTGAAGCTGCACTCGCTTCCGGATCAGCTCTCCGGCGGTGAGCAGCAGCGCGTGTCGATCGCGCGCGCCTTCGTCAACCACCCGCCGCTGCTGCTCGCCGACGAGCCCACGGGCAACCTCGACCCCGAGACCTCCGTCGGGATCATGCAGCTGCTGTACCGGATCAATCGCACCGGCTCGACGGTCGTCGTGGTCACGCACGACCACCAGATGGTCGACCGGATGCGTCGCCGCGTCATCGAGCTCTCCCAGGGCCGGGTCATCCGCGACGAGCGCCGCGCCGGCTACTCGATGGACACCGCGGAGATGGGCGCCGTGCTGCGCGACCGCCCGGACCGGGCATGAGGCCCGCCTTCTTCTTCAAGGAGGCGCTGCGCTCGCTGCGGCGCAACGCCGTGCCGTCCTTCGCCGCCGCGGCCACGGTGCTCGTGACCGTCCTGGTCCTCGGCGTCTTCATCCCGATCGTGCAGGCGGCGACCGGCGCCGCCAACCAGGTCCGCGGCCGCGTGCTCGCCGACATCTACCTCAAGTCGGACGCCAAGCCGGCCGACGTCCAGCGCGTGCGCGCCCTGCTGCAGGGCACCCCGCACGTGTCCAAGGTCGTGTTCGTCTCCAAGGCACAGGCCTACGCGCAGCAGAAAAAGCGCAACCCGGAGGCCTACAAGCTCCTCGGGTCAAACCCGCTGCCGGACACCTTCCGCGTCACACCCGACAACCCGGACCACCTGACCGACATCCGCAACGTCATCACCCCACTGGCGCCTTCGGGCGGCAGCCGCGTGGCGGTCGACAAGGCGATCGACGAGTTCCGCAACCGCGAGGACGACACGAGGAAGATCCTCATGGCCACCCGCGTCGTGAAGTTCGCCGTGGGCGGCCTGGCGCTGCTGCTGGTGGTGGCGTCGATGCTGCTGATCGGCAACACGATCCGCCTGTCGCTGTACGCCCGCCGCCGGGAGGTCGAGGTCATGAAGCTCGTCGGCGCCACCGACTGGTTCATCCGCTGGCCGTTCGTGCTGGAGGGCGTGCTCGTCGGGGCGCTCGGCGGCATGCTCGCCATCCTGCTGCTAGGGGTGGTCAAGGTCGCTCTGGTGGACCCGCTGGCGAGCGGTTTCGCGCTGATCGCCGCGCCGGAGACGATCAACTTCGGGCTGCTCGTCGTCGTCCTGCTCGGTGCGAGCGTCGCGGTCTCGGCGGTCGGCTCCGGGATGTCGCTAAGACGCTTCCTGCGCGTCTGAACGGAGGTCGGGCGTCAGCGCACGCGGACGGCGGTGCGCCTCGAGGTGCCCGTCGCGAACGGGAACTTGCCCTCGGGCCGCACGAGCGCCCGCAGCGGATAGGTGTGCGGCGTGCGGCTGTTGAAGCGGTAGGAGCCCTTGAAGCGGCCCTTGCGGTCGCTGCGGACCGTCACCGCCTCGCGCCAGCGGCCGCCGTCGTAGGCCTGGATGACCACGAGCTTGCCGCGCGACGGGATCGGCCGTCCGTAGACGCGCCCGGCGAAGCGGAAGGTGCCGCCGCCGCCGACCGTGTGCGGTGACACCGCCAGCGTCGCGAGCGCCCGGACGTCGACGTGCGCCTTGGCGCTGCAGGCGAGCGCGGCGTCGCCCGGCGCGGCGCGGTAGGCGGCGCGGATGGTGCGGCTGGGGCCGCGTTTGACACTGAAGGAGAAGCGGCCCTTGGCGCCCGTCCGCGCGTGACCCAGCGCCCGGTAGGGCCCGTCGCCCTCCAGGATCGTGACGCGCACGCCCGCGGCGGGCGTGTGGTCGGGGAACCGGGCGCGGCCGGCGTAGCGGGTCCCGTGGCCGTAGGCGACGCTGCGGCGGCGTCTGCCGCCCAGGCTCGCGCCCACGCGGCCGTCGGAGGTCGCGCAGGCCGGCGGCGGCAGCGGGGCGTCCTCGTCCGTGAGCAGGTAGCCCAGGCGGGCCTCCGTGTTCTGGCCGTTGCAGAGTGGGTCCAGCGACGCGAAATGCGCGCCGGAGCGGTTGCAGCGGTACAGGGCAGCCGTGTTGCCGGCCCCGCCGGCAGCGTCGTAGAGAAACCCGACCCGGCTCTCGAGGGTCGTCTGCTCGCAGGTCGGGTCGAGCGACAGGAAGTGGTCGCTGGCACCGCTGCGGCAGCCGTACAGCGCGCTCAGGCCCGCGCCGCCCGTGGGCTGCAGGAATCCGAGCGAGCGCTCGTAGCCATAGCCCGCGAGCACGCTGCCGGAGGTCGTCCAGTAGGTCGCGCTGCCGGGATCGTAGTACTGGCTCAGCGCGCGCTCCAAGACCCGGGCGTAGCCGAGGGGCGACTCGGTCTGCGCACCCTCGCAGGTGCTGCTGATGGAGACGAAGTGATCGACGCCCGGGCGCGCGCAGCGGTAGAGGAGGATCGTGGGCTCGCTGCGCGGTGGGGCGTCGTAGAGGAAGCCGTCGAGGCCGAGCGGCCCTCGGCCCTCGCAGCCGGCGTCGCCGGACACGAAGTAGTCGCCGCCTCCGCCGTCGCAGTCGAAGATCGCGTGGCGGCCCGTGCCGCCCGTCGGCAGGTAGCGACCGAGCGGCGCCTGCAGCCCGAACCCCGGGGGCGGCGGGGCCGAGGAGACGAAGAAGCGGTTCGCGGCGGGGTTGTAGAAGCGCAGGATCGCGGTCCCGTTGCGCCGCAGGTAGCCCAACCCGCCGTCCGGCGTGGCCGACTCGCAGGCGGCGTCCGTGCTGACGAAGTGGTCGATGCCGGGCCGCCGGCAGCGGTAGATAGGGGTGATCCTGGACTCTCCGGGGGGTGGGGCGTCGTAGGCGAAGCCGAGGCGTCCGCGCACGGCCTGGCCCTCGCAGGTCCCGTCGGTGGACAGGAACTGGTCGTCCCCGGTGGCGCAGGAGAAGATCGCGTGGCGGCCGAGCGCCGGCCCCGGCAGCAGGTAGCCGAGTGTCTGCTCGTAGCCGGCGCCGTATGGCGCAGGACCTGTCCCGGCGAAGTGCCGGTCGCCGGGTCCGTAGAAGCGGTTCAGCGCGAGGGCGTCGAGCTGGGGCGCATCCACGGGACCCTGGGTCGGCGGTCCCGTGGGGCCTTGGGCCGACGCTCCTGCGGGCAGGATGGCGAGCACCGCCAGCAGCAAAAGGCTCAAGGGGAGGATCCTGCGCACGACCGGGGGCATGGTGTCAGACGGCAGCGGTCGCCGCAGCACCGGCGAGCCAGCGCTCGACCGCCCTGGCGCATCGGCGTCCGTCGGCGATCGCGGTGACGACCAGCGACTGGCCGCGACGGGCGTCGCCGCAGGCGAAGACGCCGTCGACGGTCGTGGCGTACGAGGCGCCCGCCTTCACGTTTCCGCGCCCGTCGAGCCCGACGCCCAGTTCGCTCACCAGACCCTCGTGCTCGGGGTGGCTGAAGCCGATGGCGACGAGGACGAGATCCGCCGGCGCGGTGAACTCCGAGCCGGCGACGTGCTGCAGGTCGCGGGAGGAGGTGCCCCTGACCTGGCGGCCCTCGATGGCGACGACGCGGCCCGCCTCGCCGACGATGCGCAGGACCTCGTGACCGAAGTGGCGCTCCGGGCCGGGCTCGTCGAGCGCGTACGTGGTCTCGGTCCGACGCGGATGCTCGGGCCACGGGGAGTCGGGGTAGCGGCCGCCCGCGGGGACGTCGGGGTAGACGTCGTACATCACCACCGACGCGGCGCCCTCGCGGTTGGCCGAGGAGACGCAGTCCATGCCCGTGTCGCCGCCGCCGATCACGATGACATGGCGACCCGCGGCGCTGATGACGTCGCACGCCGGGACGTCGCGGGCTGGGCGTCCCTCCTCGCGCGCCACCGCGCGGTTGCGCTGGTAGAGGTAGTCCATGGCCGGGTGCACGCCCGCGAGGTCGTGCCCGTCGATGGTCACGCCGCGCGGGACCCGCGAGCCGGTGGCCAGGACGATGGCGTCGAACTGGCCGAGGAGCTCCTGCACGCTCGGCTCGGTGCCGACGTCGACGCCGCAGCGGATCTCGATGCCCTCCCGCTCGAGCACGTCGACGCGGCGGTCGATCATCCACTTCTCGAGCTTGGCGTCGGGCACGCCGAAGCGCAGCAGGCCGCCGGCGCCCTCGTCGCGCTCGAAGACGACCGTGGAGTGCCCGACGGCGTTGAGCTGCTGGGCCGCGGCCAGGCCGGCGGGCCCGGAGCCGACGATGGCGATGCGCCGGCCCGTCCGGGTCTCGGGGACGACGGGCTCGATCCAGCCCTCCTCCCAGGCGCGGTGCACGATCGCGTACTCGACCTGCTTGATCATCACGGGGTCGTCGTTGATGGCCAGCACGCAGGCGGACTCGCACGGGGCCGGGCAGATCAGGCCGGTGAACTCGGGGAAGTTGTTGGTGGCGTGCAGCTGGTCGATCGCCTCGCGCCACTGCCCGCGGTAGACCAGGTCGTTCCAGTCGGGGATCAGGTTGCCGAGGGGGCAGGCGTCGTGGCAGAAGGGGACCCCGCAGTCCATGCAGCGGCCGCCCTGCTGCTTGAGCTGCTCCTGGCCGAGCACGCCGAAGATCTCGCGGTGATCGAGCACGCGCTCACGCGGGTCGCGCTCGGGCATGGCGACGCGGTGGATCTTCAGGAAGCCTTTGGGATCGCCCATGAGAGGCGAGAAGGGTAGTGGTGCGCCCTACCGTTGAGGGGATGCGGTACCGCCTGCTCGCCCTGGTTCTGGCCGTCCTGCTGCCCGTCTCCCTGTTCGTCGGCGTGTACGTCGGCGGCCATCCCCGGCTGCTCCCCGGGTTCCTGCGCGACGCCTTCGTGGGCGACACCCAGGCGCAGGTCTACGACGAGGCGCTCGGCCGCATCTCCGCCGACTACTACCGCCGGGTCAGCAAGAACGGGCTGCTCGACAAGTCGCTGGCGGCGGCGGTCGCGTCACTGAAGGACCCGTTCTCGCGCTACGTCGACCCGAAGTCCTACGGAGACTTCCAGGACTCCACCAACGGCAACTTCGAGGGCGTCGGCCTCAACGTGGCCGAGGTCCCGCAGGGCCTGAAGATCCTCACGGTCTTCGACGGCGGCCCCGCCAAGCGGGCCGGCCTGCGGCCGGGTGACGTGATCGTCGCCGTCAACGGCTCCTCGTTGAAGGGCAAGCCGTCCGAGGCGTCGACGAGCCGCATCAAGGGCCCGGCCGGCACGAGCGTGCGGCTGACCGTCGAGCGCGGCGGCAAGCGCCGCGACGCCAGGCTCCGGCGCGCGCGGGTGGAGGTGCCGGTCTCCACCCATCGCCTGCTGACCGTCTCGGACTTCAAGATCGGGTACGTCTCGCTCACCCAGTTCACCGCCGGCGCCCACGGCGAGGTGCTGCACAACGTCCGCGACCTGCTCAAGCGCGGGGCCAAGGGCATCGTGTTCGACCTGCGCCACAACGGCGGCGGCCTGCTGCAGGAGGGCGTGCTCGTCGCCTCGGTGTTCATTGGAGACGGCGAGATCGTCTCCACCCACGGGCGCAACCGGGCGACCCACCGCTACAACGCGTCCGGCGACGCGATCGACGCAAAGATCCCGGTGGCCGTCCTCGTCGACGGCGGCACCGCCTCGGCCTCGGAGATCGTCACCGGCGCGCTGCAGGACTACAAGCGCGCCACCGTGGTCGGCGTGCGCACCTACGGCAAGGGCGTCTTTCAGGAGATCGAGGACCTGCCCAACGGCGGCGCGCTGGACCTCACCGTCGGCGAGTACTTCACGCCCAAGGGCCGCAACCTCGGGCCGAAGAACGGCAAGCGCGGCCTCACGCCCGACGTGCCGGCGGCCGACGATCCGAAGACCAGCGCCGACGAGGCGCTCAAGAAGGCGCTGCAGGTCGTTGCCGCAAAGCTCTAGGGCCGCGGTCGCGGTCACGCCGCCCGTCGTCGCGGTGCTCGACAAGCGCGGCCGCTTCCTGACCGCGACGCCGTTCTTCGAGCCGCGCGCCCGCCGCCTGAACGTCGACCGCGACAAGCGCGCGCGCCCGGGCGAGCTCGTGCTCGTGGCGCCGACCGGGCCGCGGGCCGGGTACGGGCGGATCCTGGAGCGGATCGGGCGCCCGGACGTCGCACGCGACGTTATCGAGGCGTTCATGCTCGAGCGCGGGCTGCGGCGGCGCTTTGACCCGGCGGTCGAGCGGGCCGCCCGCGAGGCCCAGCCGGTGGCGGACGGCCGCCGGTCGCTGCTCGGGCTTGCGACCTTCACGATCGACCCGCCGACGGCGCGCGACTTCGACGACGCCATCTCCGCCGAGCGCCTCGACGGCGGCGCCGTACGCGTCTGGGTGCACATCGCCGATGTCGCCGCGCACGTGGCACCCGGCTCGCCCGTCGACCGCGAGGCGCACCGGCGCGCGACCAGCGTCTACGTGCCCGGCGCGGTCGAGCCGATGCTGCCCGAGGCGCTGTCCAACGACGCCTGCTCCCTGAAGCCGGGCGTCGAGCGCCTGGCCGTCACCGTCGAGCTCGACTTCGAGGGCGCCAACGTGCGCCGCCGCGCCTTCTACCGCTCGGTCATCCGCTCCGACGCGCGGCTGGACTACCCCGAGGTCGACCGCATCTTCGCCGGCGCCGCGACGGCGCCGGACGTCTGCGCGGCGCCGCTGGAGGCGGCGCGCGCCGTCGCCGCGGCGCTGGAGGCGCTGCGCGGCGCCCGCGGGGCGCTCGAGGTCTCCTCCTGCGAGCCGTCCTTCTCGCTGGATCGCGAAGGTCATGTCGTCGAGGTGCACCGCGAGGCGCAGACGGAGTCGCACCGGCTCATCGAGCACCTGATGATCGCGGCCAACGAGGCCGTGGCGGGGCTGCTCGAGGACCGCTCACTGCCGGCGCTGTACCGTGTGCACGAGCAGCCCGACGCGCCGCGGGTGGTGCGGCTGGTCGAGCAGCTCGCGTCGCTGGACGTCCCGACGCCGGCGGTCTCCGACGCGCTCTCGCCCTCCCAGGCCGCCGACGTGGTCGGGGAGGTCTCCCGGCGCGTGCGCGAGTATTCCGAGACGACGGGCCGCGGGCGGCTGGCGTTCGGCACGCTCGTGCTGCGGTCGCTCAAGCAGGCTTTTTATTCACCGAGCAACATCGGCCACGCCGGGCTGCGCTCGCCGCGCTACTGCCATTTCACTTCGCCGATCCGCCGCTACCCCGACCTCGTCGTCCACCGTGCGCTGCTCGCCGCGATCGGCGCGGGGGAGGAGATGCCCGAGCGCGGCGGCCTCGAGGAGCTCGGCTCGTGGTGCTCGCAGCGCGAGCGCGACGCCATGGCGATCGAGCGCAAGGCCGACGACGTCGCGGCGGGCTTCCTGCTCGAGAGGACCCTGTTCGAGGGCGGCTGGGAGCAGGAGTTCTCCGGGGAGGTGACCGGCGTGATCGGCGCGGGCGCCTTCGTCGCCTTCGGCGACGGGCTCGACGGCATGCTGGCGGTCCGGCGACTGCGCGGGGACTGGTGGGAGCTCAACGCGCTCGAGACGATGCTGCTCGGCTCGCGCTCGCAGCGGGCGATCCGGATCGGCGATCCCGTCGCGGTCCGGGTCCTTGCGGTCGACACCGCGCGGGGGCGCGTCGACCTCGGTCCCGTGTAGTCCGGCGATTACGGGTCTTCGCTGTTGCCGAGTCGGCGCAGGTCGTCGTCGAACGACAGCACACGAGTGCTGCGCTGGGTTGCCACCGCACTCAACAGGCAGTCGTGCAGATCGACGGAACGCGCCCGATAGCGCGCGGCTGCTTCGCGCAGGGCCTCGCCGTGCTCGACCACGAACGCCGTGTCGTCGACGATGGCTTCAACGGCGCGGGCGACCGCGTCGCGATCCCAGCCGTAACCGGCCCGGGTGCTCTCGAGCAAGTACGCAACTTCAAGCACCGTGGCCGACAGCACCGCAAGCGTGTTGCCTGTCTCCCGTGCTGCCTCGATGCGGGCCCGCACCGCGAGTCCCTGGGCCCCTGCGTCACGGTCAAGCGCTCGCAGGAGCACGTTGGTGTCGAGGATCACTCGTGGTCCGCTGGGCGTTGCCCTGCCACCCGATCCTCGCGGGCCGCGCGCCGCGCATCCGGCCAGGGGAGCCCGTCGCTGCGCGAATGCGGCGGCTCGAACTCGAGCACCCCGCGCGGGTGGCGCATGACGATCTCGTCGTTTCGCGCCTCGACCACGACACGGTCACCGACATCGATTCCCGTCATCTCGCGGATCGCCTTGGGAATCGTGACCTGGCCCTTCTTGTAGATTCGCGCCGTACTCATCGTCAAGAGTATGGCGCAACCAGCTAGGTGTGGCAAGAACCGCGTGTTTCGGCTGAGTCACAGCGCCTTGTCGTCGCGCCCGTAGAGTCAGAGGGGATGGCCAAGGGCGCGAAACGCAAGGTCGCCGCCGGCGACGTGGCGACCAACCGCCAGGCCTCCTACCGCTACCACCTGCTCGATCGGCTCGAGACCGGCATGGTGCTCACCGGCACCGAGGTCAAGTCCCTGCGCGGCGGCAAGGCGCAGATCAAGGACGGCTACGTCGCCCTGACCGAGGGCGAGCTGTGGCTGCACAACGTCCACATCCCACCCTACGGGCCGGCCTCGCGGGAGAACCACGAGCCCGAGCGCCCGCGCAAGCTGCTCGCGCACCGTGCCGAGATCGAGCGGCTGCGGGGCAAGGTCGCCGAGCGCGGCTTCACGCTGATCCCCACCCGCATCTACTTCTCCGACGGCCGCGCCAAGATCGAGGTTGCGCTCGCGCGCGGCAAGGACGTCGGCGACAAGCGCCAGGCCATCAAGGAGCGCGATCAGAAGCGCGAGATGGACCGGGCGCTGCGCGACCGCTGAGGGGCCCCCCGGCTACACGTCGGAGAAGTCGCGCGCGATCAGGGTGAGGTCCATCCCGACCGCCAGGGCAACGATCAGCCCGACATAGACCGCGCCGACGAGGAGCCGGTGCAGCGGCTTGACCGCGTAGTACTCCGGGTTGCCCTCCGCGCCCTGCTTGCGCGCCTTCCAGCGCCGGTAGACCTCAAGCGCGCCGAGGATGGCAACGAGGAACAGGATCGGATTGGGCCACACAAAGATGAGGGCAACGACCGTGGCCAGGCCGACGAACCACATCCAGGGAGCCATGGCGGCCATGGCGCGGCCGCCGTCGAGCGGGACGACCGGCAGCAGGTTGAAGAGGTTCAAAAAGAAGCCGGTGAATGCGAGCGCGCGCAGCGCATCTGAGCCCAGAGCGGTGCCCGCGATGGCGACGGCGAGGGCGCCGAGGGAGCCGAGGACCGGTCCGGCGAGGCCGACGCGCGCCTCGGCCAGCGCGCTGCCGCCGAGCGACCGCGCGCCGATCACGGCGCCCAGGAAGGGGACGAAGACGATGCGGCCTGGACGGACGCCCTCGCGGCGCAGCTGGATGTAGTGCCCCATCTCGTGCACGAAGAGCAGGGCGACGAAGCCAGCGGCGAAGGGCAGGCCCCAGATCAGGGTGTACGCGCCGATCGAGACGAGCATCGTGATCGAGGTCGTGGCGAACTTCGCGCCCTTGACGGCGATGAAGGCGATCTTGCCGAACTTGACCAGCAGCGCCCCTACGACGGCGAGGGGCCCGAGGATCCGCTTGTACAGCGGCGGCCGGTCGTCGACGAACGGCTGCGGACCGGGCGGCGCCGGCTCGGATACGGGCTGCGGGGGGAGCCACTGCGGGGAGGAGTCCACGTGACCATTGTCGCAGCATCGGTTCAAGACGGGGTGAACCGGGCAGTGCCGCAGCGATGTCCGACGATCCCGTCACGATCACCCCCTACCGCGACGGCCCGCTGCTGGTCCGCGGCCCTTTCGTCCTTCGCGATCAGGACGGCGGCGAGATCGACGTCGGACGCGAGGTGGTGGCGCTGTGCCGCTGCGGCAAGTCGCGTCAGGCGCCGTTCTGTGACTCCAGCCACAAGCTCGCGCGCTTCAGGGCGCCGAGCGGGCCGGCGTGCGCACCGGAACCCGCAGCGAGCTGACGCCGGACTCCCAGGCGCCCATCAGATGGCGCGCCGCGCGCGCCTCGATCTCGACCATCGCCCGCGCCCCCCAGAGGATGTCGGGCGCGAGCGCGGGCTCGAGCGCCGCGAGCCCGCCCGCGAGGTCGATCGCCGCGATGTTCTCGTGCACGGCGTCGGCGATCACGTGCTCGTCGAAGAAGTCCGCCGCGTCGTCGTCGAAGCCGAGCCGTCGCAGCCCGCGCGCGTAGCGGCTGTTGGGCAGCGACGAGCTCATCTCGAACAGCGCCAGATGACCGGCCGCCGCGCCGCGCCAGCGGCGGTGCAGCCCGAACAGGGACATCAGGTTCACGGTCGCCAGCGTGGGGGCGGGGACGTGGTCGAGGTAGGCGCCGTAGGTCGCGTCGAGGCCCGCCGCCGTCAGGGTCTTGGCGAATAGCGTCGCGTGCATGCGCTCGGCGCGGCCGCCGCCGTACTCGTCGGCCTGGATCTCGACCATCGCGGCCTTGGGCGCTCCGTGCAGCCGCGGGATGGCGAAGGAGTGCGGATCGGCCTCCTTGAGCTGATAGGGCGAGCGGTGCACGAGCAGCTCGATCAGCTGCTCGCGCGTCGCGTGGCGCTCGACGAAGCGCGACACCGGCGGGGCGTCGTCGGTCTCGGCGATGGCGCGCAGCGCGAGGTCCATCTCGCCGGCGCCGGCCACGTCGCTGGGCTCGCCGACCGCGGCGAAGAGCGCCTGCTCGAAGCGGCGCTCGAGGCCCCGGCGCAGCTGCAGCAGCGACGGCTCCCACTCCCACTCGGGATCGACGTCGTCAAAGCCGCGGTAGTGCAGCTCGTAGCACGTATACAGCGCGAGCTGGAGGTCCTCGTCGGCGAGCGGGCCGGCCGACGCCGGGGGCAGGCGCGCCGCCACGGTGCGCAGCTCGGGCCCGAGCGCCTCGATGATGTGGGCGGACAGCACGCCGCGAGGGGTGGGCAGGGCGGCCATGGCCACGGACGCTCTACCCCCGGTAGGCGTTGACCAGCCATTCGTGGCGCCCGGCCTGGCGAAGCCGCATGGCCGTCGCGCTCGCCGCAGCGCAGTGCGGCGCCCGCGTCCGGGAGGAGGTCGTGATCCTTCGCGGCAAGTCTCCGCAAAGAGCGAGATCTTCGAGGCGCGGCCCTTGCCCGCCGCGGTCTTCCCGGCGTAGATTTCCTGAGCAGACGCGGAGTGCAGACGCAAAGAGCGAGGCCGCGAGGTGTGAGGCCCGCCGCCCTGACCACCTGGCGCTTGCGCCGGTGCGAGGGACCTCAAGCGACTCGCTCCGCGTCCCTTTTGTATACAAGACCCGTTCCGGTCGTGCGATGCTTGAAGGCGTGCCGGACACCACCGCGCCTCCACTGCTGCCCGTCGAGGCGCTCGATCTGTTCGCGAGCCTGCTGTCCGAAGCCGAGGCGGGGCCTACGGACCAGTTTCACTCGCGCCTGGCGGCGGCGACGTGCCTGCTGGCCGACATGCGCCGGGCGGTCATCTTCGCCTACGACGGCGAGCGCCGGATCGTGCGCGCCGTGGGCGCGCACGGCCTCGACCTGAGCATCTTCGCGGGCGTCTCGCCCAGCGCGGAGCAGGTCGCCTTCGCGGCACGCGCGCTCGCCGAGGACAGCGTCATCGAGGTCACCGACCAGATCGAGCGCGAGCTGCGCGAGGAGTACCACGTGCTGCTCGACGGCGGCCTGGTCGTATGCATCCCGATGTCGGCCGGGGGCCGCGGGATCGGCGTGATCATGGCCGACCGGCCCGCCGAGCTCGGGCCCCTCACCAACGGCCAGCGGCACACGCTGTGGTCGCTGGGCAAGATCGCCGCCCTGGCCGCGGCCGCGGGCAACGCGACGCGCGAGCACGAGTTCGCGCGCCGCCTGAGCGAGCGGATCGACTTCGCGCGCGACCTGCACGAGGTCGTCGTCCAGCGGCTCTTCGGCGTCTCGCTCGCGCTGTCGGGCGAGGGCCCGCTGAGCGCGGAGGACCGCAAGCGCAGCTCCGAGGAGATCCAGCTCGCCCTCGGCGAGTTGCGCGACGCGCTGCAGCGGCCGCTCGCCACCACCAGCCGCGCGACCACGACGAGCCTCAACGACGAGCTGCACCGCCTGCGCCGCGCCCACGCCTCGATCGACGTCGCGCTGATCGACGGCCGCGACGTGACCGTCCCGGATCGGCTCGAGCCGGTCGCGCAGTCCGTGCTGCGCGAGGCGATCCGCAACGCGTCGCGCCACGCCGATCCGACCTGCATCGAGGTGCGCATCGACGACGCCGAGGGCGCCTTCGTGCTCGAGGTCATCAACGACGGGGTCAGCCCTGATCCGGCGCCGGCCTCGACGGGCATGGGCCTGCGGCTCGCCGCCTTCGAGGCGCTGGAGTCCGGCGGCGTCGTGGATTTCGGCCCGGCCGGTGCCGGCCGCTGGCGGGTGCGGCTCACGGTGCCGACATGAAGACCGACCGCAAGCTGCGGGTGCTGGTGGTCGACGACCACGACGTCGTGCACTGGGGCTTTAGGCTGATGCTCGGCGAGCAGCCCTGGGTCGGCAGCTTTCTCTCTGCGCGCACGGGCGACGAGGCGGTGGAGCTCGCCCGCCGCCACCTGCCGCAGGTCGCGCTGGTCGATCTCTTCTTGGGCGCGGAGTCCGGCGCCGACGTCTGCGAGCGGCTGCGGTCCGCCTCGCCGCGCACGGGCGTCCTGTTGATCTCCGGGGCCGGGCGCATCTCCGCCACCGCCGCCAAGGCCGCCGGCGCGTCCGGCTTCGTCTCCAAGGACTGGGACGCGGGCGACGTCGCGCGCGCCGTGCGCATGGTCGGGCTCGGCCTGACGGTCTTCGAGCCGCAGTCCGAGCCGCCGCCCGGGCTGCTCTCCATCCGTGAGCGCGAGGTGCTTGACCTGATCGCCGAGGGCGCGACCAACCCGGAGATCGCCGAGCGCCTGTTCCTCTCCACCCACACGGTCAAGGAGCACACGAGCGCGGTCTATCGCAAGCTCAAGGTCAGAAACCGCGCCGAGGCGGTGCAGCGCGCCCAGCGCCTGGGCCTGCTGGCATGACCGCCGACGCCGTCCTGTTCGACCTCGACGGCGTCCTCGCCGACTCGCGGCGGCCGATCATCGACTGCGTCAACCAGGCGCTGGTCGACGTCGGTCTCGAGGCGCGCCCGGAGGTCGAGGTGGAGCGCACCATCGGACCGCCCGCGCCGATCGGCTTCGGCGAGCTCCTCGGTCTCGCGCCCGACTCCGCGACGGTGACCGAGGCGATCCGCCGCTACCGCGCCCTCTACGTCGAGGCGCTGTGGGACACGCCGAGCTACCCGGGAGTCCCGCAGGCCGTGCGGACGCTGGCCGAGGAGCGCCTGCTCGGCGTCGCGACCTCCAAGCCGCTGCGCTACGCCGAGCCGGTGCTCGAGGCGATCGGGCTCGCGGGCGTCTTCGCGGTCGTGGCCGGCCCCGTCCCGGACGGCCCGGACGACAAGCACGCGATGGTCGCCCAGGCGGTGGAGCGGCTCGGCGGAGCGTCGGCGATGGTCGGCGACCGCCGCTACGACATGGAGGCCGCCGTCGGGCAGGGCCTGGCGGCGATCGGCGTGACCTGGGGCTTCGGCAGCGCGCGGGAGCTCCTCGACGCCGGGGCGGACGTGCTCGTGGATCAGCCGGCGGATCTGCTCGCGGTCGTGCGGCGGATGGGCCGGGCGACCCCCCGAGCGATGCCGGAGATCCCCCCGATCGGGGGGTAAGCGCTCGCAGTGTGTCTCAGCCTTTAGGTGCCGGGGTGAAGTTAGGTGAGTGCCAACCGCGATTTTATTCCCAGGCCAGGGCAGCCAGACGCCCGACATGCGCGACCGCGTTGCGGCCGTCCGTCCCGAGCTGCTCGAGCTCGTCACCGAGTGCGTGGGGGAGGATCCGTTCCCCCGCGCCGACGAGGACACGCGCTTCGCCCAGCCGGCGATCCTCGTCGCGAGCCTCGCCGCCTACAGCGAGCTGGCCGACGAGCGTCCCACCGCCGTCGCCGGTCACTCGCTCGGTGAGCTGACCGCCCTCGCCGTCGCCCAGGCGATCTCCGAGGGCGACGCGATCCGCCTCGCCGCCCTGCGCGGCAAGCTGATGTCGGAGTCCGGCGCCCGCCGCGGCGACGGCACGATGTTGGCCGCCCTCGGAGGCGAGCGCGACGTGGTCGCCGAGATCGCCGACCGCACCGGCGTCGTCGTCGCCAACGACAACGCGCCGGGCCAGCTCGTGCTCTCCGGCGAGCGGGCGGCGCTCGGCGCCGCCAAGGACGCGCTCGGCGAGGCCGGGGTCAAGATCCTCGAGCTCAACGTGGCCGGCGCCTTTCACTCCCCCTTCATGGCCGACGCCGTCCCGGACTTCACGGAGGCGCTGGCCGCGACCGAGGTGCGCGAGCCGGGCGTCGAGGTCTGGTCGTGCGTCACCGCCAAGCCGATCGACGACGTCCGCGGCCGGCTGGCCGAGGCGCTCACCTCCCCCGTCCGCTGGCGGGAGACGATCCTCGGACTCGACGGCGCGGGGATCGACCGCTTCGTCGACGCCGGCCCGAGCCAGGTGCTCGCGAAGATGCTCAAGCGCATCCTGTCCTCCTCCGAGGCCGCCAGTGTCTGAGCTCGCTCCCACCCCCACCGGCGCGCCGCTGCCGCTGAGCACGAGCTGCGGGACCGCCGTGGCCGGCCTGGGCATCGCCCTTCCGGACACCGTGGTCCCCAACGCGCCGATCGCCGAGCGCATCGGCGTCGACGACACGTGGATCTTCTCGCGCACCGGCATCCAGGAGCGCCGGGTGCTGGCGCCCGGCGAGCGCCTCGTCGACCTGGCGGCCAAGGCCGGCGGCGCCGCCCTGCAGGACGCCGGCGCGAGCGCGGGCGACCTCGACATGATCCTTGTCGCCACCGCGAGCGCCGACGACATCTTCCCCGCCGTCGCGCCCGAGGTCGCCGGGCTGCTCGGCGCCGGTCGCGCCGCAGCGCTCGACGTCGGCGCCGCCTGCTCCGGCTTTCTCGCCGGCGTCCAGGTCGCAGCGGGCATGCTCGAGTCGGGCCGCGCGAGCGCCGTCCTGGTCATCGGCGCCGAGCACCTCTCGCAGTTCGTCGATCCCGACGACAAGCGCACCGCCGCCCTGTTCGGCGACGCCGCGGGCGCCGTGCTGCTGACGAGCAAGGCGGGTGCCGGCGAGCTCGGCCCGGTGATCCTGCGCGCGGACGCCCAGCGCGACATGCTCTTCGCCTCCCGCGAGCGCGGGCTGATCGAGATGGAGGGCTACGAGGTCTTCCAGCACGCCGTGGCGCGCATGTCCGAGGCGACGCTCCAGGCCTGCGAGGCCGCGAACACCTCCCTCGAGGAGATCGACCTCTTCGTGTACCACCAGGCCAACTCGCGCATCCTGCGCTCCGTCGGCCAGCGCCTCGAGCTCGACTCCGCACGCGTGGTCGACTGCATCGCCCGCTACGGCAACGTCTCCGCCGCCTCGCTGCCGCTCGCGCTCGCGCATGCCCGTGACGACGGGCGCCTGCCCGACGGCTCGCGCGTCCTGCTGTCCGCGTTCGGCGCGGGCTTCGTGTGGGGCGCGGCGGTGCTCGACTGGCGAGGGACCGCATGAGAGAGGGCTGTGCGCTCGTCACCGGCGGCTCGCGCGGCATCGGCGCGGCCATCGCCCGCGCCCTCGGCGAGGCGGGCTGGCCCGTGGCCGTCAACTACCGCTCCGACGGCGACGCCGCCGAGGCCGTGGTGGCCGACCTCGACCGCGGCCTCGCCATCCAGGGCGACGTGAGCGACCCCGCCGCCGCCGACGCGATCTTCACCCGCGCCGAGGAGGAGCTCGGCGGCCCGGTGCTCGTGCTCGTCAACAACGCCGGCGTGACCGCCGACAACCTCATTACGGGGCTCACCGACGACGACTGGGACCGCGTCGTGAACACGAATTTGTCAGGGGCCTTCCGCTGCACCCGCCGGGCGCTGCGCCGCATGCTGCGCGCGCGCTACGGGCGCATCGTCAACGTCGCCTCCGTCGTCGCCATGACCGCCAATCCCGGCCAGGCCAACTACGCCGCCGCCAAGGCCGGGCTGATCGGGATGACCAAGACCGTCGCCGCCGAGGTCGCCCGCCGCAACATCACTGTCAACGCGGTCGCCCCGGGCTTCATCGCCACGGACATGACCGCGGACCTCGACGCCTCCAACGCCCTGCTCGAACACGTCCCCGCCCGGCGCGCCGGCACCCCGGAGGAGGTCGCCGCCTGCGTGCGCTTCCTCGCCTCCGAGGAGGCCGCCTACGTGACCGGCACAACCCTGACCGTCGACGGCGGACTGTCCGCCTGACCAACCGAGAGGAAACCACCATGCCCGAGACCGTTACCCGAGAAGCCATCCAGACCCGCGTCTACGACGCGCTCGAGGAGTTCGGCGCCGAGAAGGGCGATCTCGCCCCGGAGGCCACGTTCGAGGCCCTCGACGTCGACTCGCTCGACCTCGTCGAGCTGGGCCAGATCGTCCAGGAGGAGTACGGCGTCGAGCTCAAGGGCGAGGACATGCCCAAGCTCAAGACCGTCGGCGACGCCGTCGACATGATCGCCGAGCGGGCCGGAGTCTGATGGAGAAGCGCATCGTCATCACCGGCATCGGAGCGGTCACGCCGCTCGGTGCCGGTGCCCAGACGCTGCACGCACGCTGGTGCGGCGGCGACAGTGGCATCGCCGACGGCTTCGCGCGCTGTGACGACTTCACGCCCGAGGACCATCTCCCGCGCAAGCTCGCGCGGCGGTCGGACCGCTTCACGCAGCTCGCGCTGGCCGCGGGCGCCGAGGCGCTCGAGCAGGCCGGCTGGGACGTCGACGCACCGCCCTACGACGCCGACCGCGTCGGCTGCATCGTGGGCACCGGCATCGGCGGCATCGGGACGCTGCTCGAGGGCTACGACGTGCTCAACGAGTACGGCGCCCAGAAGGTCTCGCCGCTGGCGATCCCGCTGATGATGTCCAACGCGGCCGCCGCCGCCCTCGCCATGCGCCACAACCTGCGCGGCGTCTCCTACGCCCCGACGTCCGCCTGCGCCGCGGGCGCGCACTCGATCGGCGCCGCCGCCCGCGCCATCGCGGCCGGCGACTGCGACGCGGTGGTCACCGGCGGCTCGGAGGCCGCCCACGTGTCGATCGCCCACGCCGCGTTCGGGCAGATGGACGCGCTGTCGGACTCCGGCATCTCCCGCCCCTTCGACGCCCGCCGCGACGGCTTCGTCATGGGGGAGGGCGCCGGCATCCTCGTGCTCGAGGACGCCGACATGGCCGAGGCGCGCGGCGCGCAGATCCTCGGCGAGATCCTCGGCTACGGCGCCAGCTCGGACGCCCACCACCTCACTGCGCCGCACGGCGAGGGCGAGGGCGCCGCGCGCGCCATCCGCCTCGCGCTCAAGGATGCCGGCCTCGAGCCGGAGGACATCGCCTACGTCAACGCGCACGGCACCTCGACCCCGCTCAACGACGCGGCCGAGACGAAGGCGATCAAGGCCGCGCTCGGCGACCACGCCGCCAACGTGCCGATCTCCTCCGTGAAGTCCGTGATCGGCCACCTGCTCGGCGCCGCCGGCGCCGTGGAGGCCGTCGCCACCGTGCTCGCGCTGCACGAGCGCGTCGCCCCGCCGACGGTCGGCTGGGAGCAGCGCGACGCGGAGCTCGACCTCGACTACGTCCCCGACGGCCCCCGGGAGCTGAACATCCCCAACGGCCGCGCGATCGCCCTGTCGAACTCGTTCGGCTTCGGCGGCCACAACGCGGTCCTGTGCATCGGGGCCTCCGCGTGAGTGCTGTCGTCGTCTCAGAGCCCGTCACGCTCGGCCCGCTGGATCGCCTCGAAGCGCTCTGCGATCCCGGCTCGCTGCACGTCATCCGCTCGGAGGTCACCTCGCGCCGGATGGGCGACGGCGCGCGTCCGGGCGACGGCGTCGTCGGCGCCGCCGGCCGCGTCAACGGCCGCCCCGTCTTCGCCTACGCGCAGGACACGTCCTTTGCGGGCGGTTCGCTGGGCGAGCAGCACGCCGACACGATCGTGCGCGTCCTGCAGCTCGCCGGCCAGGCCCGCGCGCCGGTCGTGGGTTTCGTTGCCAGCGCCGGCGCGCGCATGCAGGAGGGCGTCGCCGCGCTCGCCGGCTACGGGCGCATCTTCGGCGAGCACGTCCGCCTCTCGGGCCGCGTCCCGCAGATCTCGATCATCGCCGGAATGAGCGCGGGCGGCGGCTCCTACTCGCCGGCGCTGACGGACTTCGTCGTGATGACGCGCGAGTCGGCGATGTTCCTCACCGGCCCAGGGGTGGTCAAGGAGGTCATGGGCGAGGACGTAGACGCGGATGCCCTCGGCGGTCCACGCGTGCACGAGAAAAACGGCGTGTGCCACAACGTGGTCGACGATGACGCGGCCGCGGCGCAGCACGCCCGCCGCCTGCTCTCCTACCTCCCGCAGCACGCCGGCGACGACCCGCCGCCCACGCTGCCGGCCGCGCCGCACGCGGGCAGCCCGGGCGACGTGGTGCCGACCGACCCGCGCAAGGTCTACGACGTGCGCGACGTGCTCGCCCGCGTGCTCGACGGCGGCGACCTGCTCGAGGTCCAGCCGCGCTGGGCGCGCAACATCGTCTGCGGCTTCGCCCGCCTCGAAGGCCGGGCCGTCGGCGTGATCGCCAACCAGCCGCGCTGGCTGGGCGGGGTGCTCGACGCCGAGTCCGCCCAGAAGGGCGCCCGCTTCGTCCGCACCTGCAACACCTTCAACCTGCCGCTGCTGGTCTTCGTCGACACGCCGGGCTTTCTGCCCGGCACCGGCCAGGAGCAGGCCGGCGTCATCCGCCACGGCGCCAAGCTCCTGCATGCCTTCGCCGAGGGTGAGGTCCCCAAGCTCACCGTGGTCCTGCGCAAGGCCTTCGGCGGCGCCTACATCACGATGAACTCCCGCGCCCTGGGCGCGCATCTGTCGTTCGCCTGGCCGCACGCCGAGGTCGGCGTGATGGGGGCCAGGCAGGCGGTCGGCGTCATCCACCGCCGCGAGTCGGCCGAGGAGCAGGACCGCCTCGCCGCCGTCTACGCTGAAGACCACCTGCAAGCGCGTGTCGCGGCCTCCGACGGCCACGTCGACGAGCTGATCGAGCCCGCGGACACCCGAGCGCGACTGGCCTGGGGCCTGTCCACGCTCGCGGGCGTGCCGCGCGGATCCCACCGAGGAAACCTCCCCCTATGACCCAGCCCGACCTGTTTTCCAAGCCGTTCGAGGAGCTCGAGCCCGGCCAGCGCTTCACCACGCCCGGGCGGAAGGTGACCGAGTCCGACGTGGCCGCCTTCGCCGACCTGACCGGTGACCACCACCCACAGCACACCGACGCCGCTTGGGCCGCCGAGTCGGTCTTCGGCGAGCGCGTCGCCCACGGCCTGCTGGTGCTGAGCGTCGCCGCCGGCCTCCTGCCGTTCGACCCCAAGCGCGTCGTCGCCCTGCGCCGCGTCCGCGACGCCGTCTTCAAGCGCCCCGTGTATTTCGGGGACACCCTCCAGGTCGAGGCGCGGGTCGTCGAGACGACCCCGATCGACGACAAGGCCGGACTCGTCGGCGTCGGCCTGACCGTCGCGGGCGCCGAGGGGCGCACGGTGGCGCGCATCGTCGTCGAGGTCGTGTGGCGCCGCGACGGCGCCCCGGTCGCCGACGCCGACCCGACCACCGACGCGCGCACCTGCGTGCCGCTGTGAGAGCCCGCGGGTCCTCCGGCGCTGCGAATCGCTCCCTTGTGCGGGTGGCGCGATGAGTCTGCTCGACGGCAAGCGCCTGCTGATCACCGGCGCCCTGACGAAGGACTCGATCGCGTTTCACGCGGCCGGGTTCGCGCAGGGCCTCGGCGCCGAGGTCATCCTGACCTCCTTCGGCCGGGCCAAGCGGATGACCGACCGGGCGGCCAAGGCCCTCCCGAAGCCGGCCGACGTGCTCGAGCTCGACGTGACCCAGCCCGAGCACTTCTCCGCGCTCGCCGACGCGATCACCGAGCAGTGGGGCGGCCTGGACGGCGCGCTGCACGCGATCGCCTTCGCCCCGGAGGACGCCCTCGGCGGCAAGTTCCTCACGGCTCCCGTCGCCAGCGCGCAGACGGCCTTTCACATCTCCGCCGTCTCGCTGCGCGACCTCGGGCAGGCGCTCGCGCCCCTGATGGAGCCCGGATCCTCGATCGTCGGGCTGGACTTCGACGCGACGGTCGCCTGGCCGGTCTACGACTGGATGGGCGTCGCCAAGGCCGCGCTCGAGGCCACGAGCCGCTACCTCGCACGTGACCTGGGCCCGCAGGGCATCCGGGTGAACCTCGTGGCCGCCGGCCCGCTGGAGACGGTCGCCGCGCGCGGCATCCCGGGCTTCGAGACGCTCGCGGAGCGCTGGAGCGAGCAGGCGCCGCTCGGATGGGACACCGGGAACCCGGAGCCCGTCGCGGGCGCCATCGCGTTCCTGATGTCCGACCTGTCGCGGGCGGTCACCGGACAGGTCCTCCGCGTCGACGGCGGCTTCAGCGCCGTCGGCTGCCCGGCTGGGGTGCCCGCATGAGCATCCTGCTGACCGGAGCGACCGGCTTCCTCGGCGGCTACGTCGCGGCCCAGCTCGTCGAGAAGACGGACGCGGAGATCGTCTGCCTCGTCCGCGGCGAGGCGCCGCAGGCGCGCTTGGAGGCGGCGCTCGAGCCGCTGTTCGGCGAGCACTGGGATCGCTCCCGCGTCCGGGCCGTCTCCGCCGACCTCACGGCCGAGACACTCGACGTCGACGTCGACGAGGTCACCGCGATCGTCCACTCGGCCGCCGACGTCAGCTTCGACCGCCCGCTCGAAGAGGCCCGCGCCATCAACGTCAACGGCCCGCGCCTGATGGTCGAGCTCGCGCAGCGCGCGCCGCGGCTCGAGCGCTTCGTGCACGTCTCGACGGCGTACGTCGGCGGCACCCGCGCCGGGACCTTCGCCGAGCACGAGCTCGACGTCGGCCAGACATTCCGCAACAGCTACGAGCAGACGAAGTACGAGGCCGAGCAGCTCGTGCGCGCCGCCGGCCTGCCGTTGCGCGTGGTGCGCCCGAGCATCGTCATGGGGGAGAGCGCGACCGGGTGGACGAGCACCTTCAACGTCCTCTACGCGCCGCTGCAGGCGCTCGCGCGCGGGCTCGTGACCGAGGTGCCCGCCGACCCCGAGGCGATCGTGGACGTCGTCCCGGTCGACCACGTGTCAGACCTCGTGCTCGCGGCGCTGTTCGAGGACGACATCGGCGGCGACACCCTGCACGCAGTCGCGGGCCTGGACGCCCCGACGTGCGCGGCGTTCGCCACCCTGGCCGCCTCGCTGCTCGACCAGCCCGTTCCCGTCCTCGACCCGGAGTCGGGCGACCTCCCGCCCGGCGCGCTCGACGTCTACGCGCCGTACTTCACCGTGCATACGCGCTTCGACGCCGCCCGCGCGCGGGCCCTTGGCCTCGCGCCGCCGCCGCTGGACGAATACCTCCCGCGGGTGCTCGCCTTCGCGACCGCCGCGCGCTGGGGCAAGCGCACGCTCGCCCGCGCCTAGGCTTGCGAGCCGCGCAGCTCGCGGAACGCCGCCAGCAGGTGCTCACGCACGTGCGGGTCGGCGGGCTCGGGCGGCAGCTCGCCGAGCGAGCGGACCGTGATGCGGATCTGCGCCAGATAGGCGTCGCAGCCGTCGCAGGCCTTCAGGTGCTTTTCCATGCGGCGGCGGTCCCCGCGCGAGAGGGCGCCCTCGAGGTAGTCGGTGACGAGCTCTACGAACTCCTGGCAGACGAGGGCGGTCGCGAACATCAGGAGGCCCCCACGTAGTCGGTCAGCTGCTCGCGGACCTTCGTGCGCGCGCGGTGCAGGATCACGCGCTGGTTGCCCTCACTGATCCCCAGCGCCTGCGCCACCTCCGGGCCGTCGAGGCCGGCGACGTCGCGCAGCAGGATGACGGTACGCTGCTGCTCCGGGAGCGTGTCGACGATCGCGCCCAGGCGCCCGCGCAGCTCGCGCGACAGCAGGCTCGCCTGGGGATCGGTGTCGAGCGGCTCCGGTCCCTGCAGCCATGCCCCGGTGTCCCCGAACGCCGAAGGGTCGACGGCCGGGCCCTCGCTGTCCTCGGTAGAGACGAGGCTCGAGAAGGGGACCTGGCGCGCCTCGCGCACGGCCCGGGTCTGCGCCCGGTTGACGAGGATGCGGAAGATCCACGTCTTCAGCGAGGCGCGCTCCTCGAAGCGGTCGAGGCCGTTCAGGACGCCGATCCAGGTCTCCTGCACGACATCGTCGGCCACCGCGCTCGTGCGCACGAACTGCCGCGCGAGCCGGCGCAGCTGGGTGTCGTAGCGGTCGACCAGCTCGGTGAAGGCCGCCTCGTCGCCCGCGCGCAGGCGCAGCAGCAGGGCATGGTCCGCGGACGGCGCGGGAGCGGGTCGTCTCAGACGCGACAGCACCAGGGTGAAATCTACCGGCCGTAGGATTCCAGCAGCCGCAACCACAGCTCGCTCCGGGTGGGAAAGGACGGAACGGCGTGCCACAGGCGCTCGATCGGCACCTCGCCGACGATCGCGATCGTGAACGCGTGGATGAAGTCGGCGACCTCGGCACCGGTCACCGTCGCGCCCACGATCACGCGGCGGTCCTCGTCGACGATCATGCGCGCCGTGCCGGGCGCGTTGTGCCCGTAGAAGGATCCGCCGGCGTTGCCGGAGGTCTCCACCTCCACGTGGCGGACGTTGAGGCCGGCCGCCTGTGCGGAGTGCAGCGTGTGGCCGACGGCGCTCACCTGCGGGTCGGTGAAGACGACGCGCGGGCTCTGCGGCCCGTTGGCCGCGTGCTGGGCTTGGGTCCTGCGCCCGGTGATGTGGTCGGCGGCGATCGAGGCCTGGTACTTGCCCATGTGGGTGAGCAGCGCGACGCCGTTGACGTCCCCGATCGCGTAGAGCCAGTCACAGCGCGTGCTGCGCATCCAGTCGTCGACCTCGACGGGCTTGCCCGCCTCGAAGCCGAGCGGCTCGACCGCCTCGGTGTTCGGGCGCCGGCCGGCGGCCACGACGACCTCCTCGCCGGTGACGATCGACCCGTCCTGGAGGGTCACCGCGACCTCGCCTGCCTCGCGCACGACCTTCGAGATCCCGACGCCGAGGCGGACGTCGACCCCGCGCTCGCGCAGCGCGTCGGCGACCTGCGCGGAGGCGAAGGGCTCCTCGCGCATGAGCACGCGCTCCTCCGGCTCGATCAGGGTGACGCCGGAGCCGAGCGTCGCGTACGCCTGGGACATCTCGACGCCGACGACGCCGGCGCCGATGATCATCAGCGACGCGGGCACGTGCTTGGTGGTGGTGATCTCCCGGTTGGTCCACGGGTGGGCGTCGCGCAGGCCGTCGATCGGGGGGATCGAGGCGCTCGAGCCCGACGCGAGGATCACGGTCTTGCGCGCCTCGATGGCCTCGCCGGCGACGTCGAGGGTCCGCTCCCCGGTGACCTTCGCCTCGCCGCGGATCAGCGTGACGTGGTTGCTCTCCAGCCAGGGGAGCTGGGAGGAGTCGTCGAGGTCGTGGATGATCTCGTCGCGGCGGCGCAACGCGCTCGTCACGTCGAGCGAGCCGGTGACGGCCTCGGCGGCTCCCGGAACGCGACGGATCTCAGCGAGCGCCTCGCCCGGGCGCAAGAGCGCCTTGGACGGCATGCACGCCCAGTACGAGCACTCGCCGCCCACGAGCTCGCGCTCGACGAGGGCGACCTCGAGGCCGTCCCCACCGAGCCGCCCGGCGGCGACCTCCCCCGCCGGGCCACCACCGATCACCACCACGTCGAACGTCATCATCGGGCTCCTGTCCCTCGGTTGGCCGGCACGTTACGGGGCTCCGGCCCGCGAGCTATGTTCCCGGACCCAGCGAGAGGAGGTTGCGGTGAGCAACGAGGTCGACGACGTTGTGACGGGCGACGGGTGGGCCCTGGCCAGCTTGGACGGGCTGGGGGACGGCCCGGGATTTCGCAAGATCCGCCGCGCCCTCGACGTGACGGCGTTCGGTATCAACGCCGTCGTCCTGCCTCCCGGCATGAGCACCGGCGTTCACTGGCACGAGCGCCAGGAGGAGACCTACTTCGTCCACGCCGGCGCGATCGAGATCGAGTTCGGCGACGGCGGCGAGCGTCACCGCCTGGGCCCGGGCGGCCTGGCCCGCGTGGACGCAGCCACCCGGCGGCGCATCCACAGCGTCGGCGAGGCCGACGCGGTCTACGTGGTCGCCGGCGGCGCTGACGGCTACGTGGGGCGCGACGGCCAGGCGCCCCAAGGGGAGCCGCGCGTTGGCAAATCCCCCGAGAGTCCCTAGAATGAAGGACGCAGTGCATCCTGGGGACGACAGGCTTCGACATGGCCGGTCACGTCGGGATGGTTGCGAGTCGAGGACCCCGGTTGGCCTCGTTAAACAGCCCGGGAACAAACAAGTGCGAAGTCTCACGACTTCCAGCTCGCCGCTTAGTCACAAGCTAGGCCGTTGAGTCCTCGGCCCCCGCAGCCTGCGGCGGGGATGTCCGGGGTCAATTAGCAGGCTCACCCGGTGAGGTATCACCTCCACCGATCCGGGGACACTTCAGGGGGTTGGCCTTCCGTTACCCCGTCGGGCATGGCGATCGGAAGGCGAGATCAGAGGCCCGACTACGCTCGTAGAAGCCATTTCAACGCGGTCGTGGACGTGGGTTCAATTCCCACCGTCTCCATCGGCACCTGAGAAGCCGCTCGGTTGAGCGGCTTCTCGGCGTTCGGGGCGGTCCTCGACGCTGCTCCTTTGCATGGAAAGCAGCAGCGAGGGTGGAGCCGGTACGGACGCTGCTGTCGGCCGAAATCGGAGGCGTCGGCTGCGCCGCGCAGCCGCGCAGGTCGTGACCAGCATCCTCCATACTCGAGTGATGGTCGGCCTCATCGCAATGTTGGCGGCGGGACTCGCCAGCGGGCGGACGGGAGGCCTTCTATCCGCCTGCGGTGCCCTGCCGAAAGCCCACCCCCCGCTGGCACCTGATCGTTTCGTCGCCACGAGCGATCGTGTTCGGGCGCAACCCGAACGGCGTGTGGGACCTCAAGGGATGTCTTCGGGGGGATCGCCCATCCAATCTTGGATACACACAACAGGCTTCGCGCGTGCGGACCCGCGGACGTTGGGTGGTTCACACCTCAGGCTTCATCAGTAACGACGGAGCCGGGCCTAGGCCGAGCTACTACGAGTTCGTATTGGAGCAGTTGCGCGGTCGGCGCTTCCGGTGGCTTGACATTCCGGGCCGTACTGAATGGACCGCTGTGGAGGCGATCTCCCTGGGTGGCCGCGGCGTGTTTTTATGGGTCTCCGTCTGATTTTGGGGGTGAAGCGGCGGTTGTGATGGGTAAGCGTTCAGTGCCCCGGCTGGCCGGTCAGGTCAGGAGGGGTGCGGGGTGGCCGTGGGCGTGGGGGGTGAGGTTGTCGATGAGGTAGGCGTTCAGTCTGCGGCTTTGGAGGCGGGAGGTGGTTTGGGCGGAGAGCAGGCGGGGGATGGGTTGCTCGCCGTCTTCGTATTGGC
>JBBQBV010000015.1:0-37912 GCA_038318085.1 Solirubrobacterales bacterium | reverse complement strand
GGCGCCATCGTGCCGACGACGCGTCCGGCGCGGAGGAGCCGCGCAGCACCGCCGCGCTGCAGACGGATGGCCTCCACGCCGTGCACGTCGAGGCCCAACGTGCCGGGGCTGTCGGCTGAGCGCAGCTGCCACAGCACGTCGGCCCCGGTGGGCAGCGGCGTGACCAGCAGATCGGTGTCCCGGGCGACATCGGCGTACAGGGCCTTGCCGCCCACCCGCCGCACGGAGGCGCCGATCGCCCTGGCCGGGGTGACGCCGAAGCGCGCTCGATCGAAACGCAGCGCCGATCCACCGCCGGTCACCCGACCGGCGATCCGGTAGCTCGACAGGGTGTGCTCGGGCGCGAGACCGCCGCTGTACGGACGCAGATCGGTGCTCAAGGGCCGCGGGGTGGCGCCCGGGCGGGAGGCGAAGCGCAGCGGCAACGTCGAGTGAGCGACCGCGGTGCGCGAACCGAAGCGCACGATCGCGTCATGATCCCCGGGCAGGACGCGCATCCGGCGCAGTCCGGGCTCCGCGCGCAAGTTGGGCCAGCCTGTGCCGGCGGCCACGGCTGGAAACGCAGTCCGGAACGTCCGGGCCGCGAGAGCGGCGCCGCGTCCGGCGTGTGTACGGACCGCGGCGCTATGGGCGAGCCTGGGTGGCCGATAGGCGCGTACGATCCGAGCCGCGGCGTCGTGCCGCGCCGCTTCGGCGCCACTGCTGGCTCGCTTGGGCTGGTGATCGGGCTGATGAAGCGCCAAGGCGGCGAGCACAATCGCTACGCCCGCGACCCCAGCCGTCATTCCCCGCCTGAACCGCACCCCAGCACCAGCCTCTCACATGCGCACGGGCTCTTGCCGCGCACTGTGACTGAACACGCTGGACAGCGGTTGCGCAACAAATCCCGCATGTTGGCGCACCGGCAGTCGGGTCACCACCCGACACCGCTCGCTGCGCGATCCGACAGCGGGATCGCTGCGTGCCGCGGCTTCCCGTGGCGCGTCCAGTACACCTTGCCGCCATGGATCGCGACCGAGCGCGGATCGACGCTCTCGCCCGCGTCGAGCTGCACGGGGGCCCGCCGCGCACCCCTGCCAGCCACAACGTAGACCGTATTCACGGAGTCGCCCGCCTGCACGCAGTTCGGCCGCACCGCGTCGCCGACTCGACCTGCTGCTCGGCATCGGGCACTCGATCCACGCCAGGCGACGGCGACGATCGACCGCGACGCTCCCGACCTTCACCAACTCGAGGCCGATCGACTTCAAACTCCGACGCCCCGTAGATCGACTCGCTCCGGTGGCGAAGATCCGCGACGCGCAGGATCATACTGTCGAAGCCCTCGTTCGCGATCACATTCGCTGCATAGCCCACCAACGGGCCGGCCCTGCGCCTCCATGGGGGAAGCCACCCACTCAAACCCCCCAGATCCCGTGCCCCCGTTCTCCGTTGTCCTCAGCCCGGCGCGAGGATCTCCGACGCCAGGCGGCCGAGGACTTACGCTCGCGTCATGCGCGGACTCGCAGCTCGGCGACCACGGATGCGTCCAGATCGAGCGTGGTTCGCGGTATGACGCGTAATCCTACTGAGTCGCGCATCTGATGTCGTCGGCCCGGCCGTGTCGCGCTCACGCAAGTCCCTCCGGTGCGATCACCCAGTCGAAGCCGACCAGCCGGCGCCGCAGTGCGCCGTCGGCGGTGACGAGCGTCGTGCGGCGGCGTTCGGCCAGGGCGGCGTAGACCATGTCGTAGATCGGATGGTTGTCGTGACGACGTGACAGCTCCCAGGCCCGGTCGAGGTCGCGTATATCGTCGACCAGCCGCACCGGCAGCTCGTGCAACAGCCGCAGGGCGACGTCTGCCGCCACTCCGTCCCAGCGGCGGCGCCGCACGCCCGTCAGCAGCGCGTTGGCCACCTCCTCGAGCAGGAGTCGCGGCGCGAGCAGCTCGACCTCGTCGCTCACGAGTCGATGCAGCGCGACCATGGCCGAGGACGCCGGAGCGGCGCCCGGCGCCACCCAATCGACTACGACGCTGGCGTCAACGACCGGCACGCGTACCGGCGGGGTCGGACCGCTGCCGGCGATCCTCGATCACCAGGTCGGCGGCGGAGCGAGCTGGCCCGTCGAAGGTCGCCTGCTCGAGCGCGACTCGAGCGCGGTCTGCCCACGTCGCGAGGCTGAGGACGGGCTGCGCGCGCTCGGCCGCGAGCGCCTCGACGTCTCCGCGCGAAACCAGCAGGCGGTTGCCCCGTCGAAGGGCAGGCAGACGCCCAGACCAGACCCAGCGCCGCACGGTCTCGGGGTGGCGCCCAGCCAACGCTGCGGCGCTCCGCACGTTGAGTAGGTCACCGATCCCGTCGTCGTCCGGCAGCCCATTCACAGACAGGAATACTACTACAACATGGCGGCTGATCGATGTAGATATCCCGGCTGTCGTCCCCTCGGCAATGCACCGCCTTCAGCGGGCGGCAGGTTGCGCAACCGATGGGCCCAGATTGGCGCGCTCGCACGCTTGACACCACCCAACGTCGCCCCCGCGTTCTCGGGGCCGCTATGACACAGCGGCCTGCGTCGCCACCCGGCCGCGGATGAGGTCCGCGGCGCGCTCGGCGATCATGATCGTGGGCGCGTTGGTGTTGCCGCCGGGGATGACCGGCATGACCGACGCGTCGACGACGCGCACGCCCTCGAGGCCGCGCACGCGCAGCTCGGGGTCGACCACCGCCAGGTCGTCGATGCCCATGCGCGCGGTGCCGACCGGGTGGTAGATCAGCTCGACCCGGCGGCGCAGGTGCTCGACGAGATCGTCGTCGCTGACGACGCCGTCGTCGGGCTTGAGCGCCTTGATCGTCTTGCGCGCGAGCGCCGGCTGGGCGGCCATCGCGCGCGCCAGCTTCATGCCCGCCAGCATCGACGCCACGTCCTCGTCCTCCGACAGGGCGTTGGCGACGATGCGGGGCTTGGCCAGCGGATCCGCCGAGGCCAGGCCGACCGACCCGCGCGCCTTGGGCGTCAGCAGCGTCGGCGCGATCACGAAGCAGTGCCCGTCGTAGTCCTCCTCGCCGTGGCGCTCGAAGTACGCGGCGCCCATGTGGAACTGCATGTCGGCCGCCGGCAGGCCCGGGCGGGTGCGCACGAACGCGACGCTCTCGGCCACGGTCGAGGTCAGCGGGCCGCTGCGGCGCAGGACCCACTCGGCCAGGTTCTTCGGCGCGTCCGCCTTGTAGAGCGAGTGGGTGTCGCTCATCTCCCACATCATCGTGATGAACGGGTGGTCCTGGAGGTTCTGGCCGACGCCCGGCAGCTCGTGGCGGACGTCGACGCCGACGTCGCGCAGGTGGTCCGCCGGCCCGATGCCCGAGAGCAGCAGCAGCTGCGGGGAGTTGAGGGCCCCGGCGGAGAGGATGACCTCGCGGTGGGCGGTCACCGTCTGCCGCCGGCTGTGGCGCTTGAAGCGCACCCCGGTCACGCGCGAGCCCTCGAGCTCGAGGCCCAGAACCTGCGCGTTGGTGACGACCTCGAGGTTGTCGCGCTTGATCGCCGGGCGCAGGTAGGCGTCCGCGCAGCTCCAGCGGCGGCCGTTCTTCTGGAAGGTCTGGAACATCGCGACGCCGTCCTGCTCCGGGCTGTTGTAGTCGGCCACGGGCGGGATGCCGACGCCTTGGGCGGCGGCGAGGAAGTCCGCGTTGACGTTGCGCGGCGAGCGCTGGCCGCACACGTTGACCGGGCCGCCGATGCCGTGGTGCTCGGAGGCGCCGCGCTCGTCGTTCTCGGCCTTGAGGAAGTACTTGCGAACGCTGTCCCAGCCCCAGCCCTCCGCGCCCTGGCGCTCCCACAGGTCGTAGTCGAGCGGGCGGCCGCGCACGTAGAGCATCGCGTTCATCGAGCTCGACCCGCCGAGCGACTTGCCGCGCGGCAGGTACAGGCGGCGGCCGTCGCAATGCGCCTCGGGCTCCGTGTAGTAGTCCCAGTCGAGCCTGGTGTGAAACTGCTCCGCGAAGGCCGCGGGGATCTTGATGTTCGGGCTGCGGTCCTTGCCCCCGGCCTCGAGCAGCACGACGCGGACGTCGGGATCCTCGGTGAGGCGGTTGGCGAGGACGCAGCCGGCTGACCCGGCGCCCACGATGACGTAGTCGGCAGAGCGCATTTGCGTGTCTTACCAGTTCCGCAGCGACGCGGTGACGATCGCCCGCAGGTCGTCCTCGGACGGCTCGCGGGGGGCGAGGCTCAACAGCCGCTGCTGCTTGAGGGCGCCCTGCGCGATCGCGGGGACGTCGCCCTCGGAGTAGCCGAGCGCGCCGACGCCGGACGGCGCGCCGACGTCGCGCATCAGCGCGCGCAGGGCCTCCGGCAGGCTGTCCGGCCCCGGGCCTGAGGGCGGCCGGCCGAGCAGCAGCTCGGCGACGCGGTGGTGGCGCTCGGGCATCGCGTCGTAGGTGAATCGGAAGGCCGCGGGCGCGGTGACGATCACGGAGTGCCCGTGCGGGACGAACCGATGGTCGTCGGGGTAGCCCGGCGGCGCGTAGGTGTGCTTGAGCCCGGCGATCGGATACGCACACGCGTGCGGGATGTGCACGCCGGCCGAGCCGAAGCCCACGCCCGCCATCGTCGCCGAGAGCATCATGAAGCCACGTGCCTCGACGTCCTCGGGATCGGCGACCGCGCGGCGCAGGTAGCGGCCGCCGAGCTCGAGCGCCTTCGCCGACCAGACGTCGGCGACCGGGTTGGAGCCCTGGTAGGGCGGGCGGTCGTCCGGGGACTGCGGCGCGGGCCGCGTGTCGTAGGACTTGGACAGAAACGACTCGGCGGCGTGGCAGACGACGTCGAGGCCGCACGAGCTCGTCACCTCGGCGGGCAGCGTGCGGGTCAGCTCGGGGTCAACGATCGCCTGCGCGGGACGCAGGTAGCGGTGGCTGATCCCCGACTTGATTTTGAGCTCGGGCAGGTCGAGCACCGCGACCGTGGTCGCCTCCGAGCCGCTGCCCGACGTGGTCGGGATCGCCAGGTGCGGCCGCAGGGGCGACGGCGGGTCGGCCCCCTTGCCGACCGGCGCGTTGACGTAGTCCATCACCGGCGCCGGATGCGTGCTGATCAGGTTGGCGACCTTGGCGGTGTCCATGCTCGACCCGCCGCCGACCGAGACGAAGCCGTCGACCTCGTGCTCGAGCGCGAAGTCCGCCGCTTCCTGCAGGGAGTCGAGCGTCGGCTCGACGCGCGCGCGATCGTAGCGGACGACCGCGATGCCCTCGGCCTCGATCGAAGCCCGGACGCGGTCCGGGATCCCGAGCGCGGCGACGCCGGGGTCGGTGACGAGCAGCACGCGCGCGACGCCGAGGCGCCTGAGCTCCCAGCCAGCCTCCGCGACGGCGCCCGGGCCGAACTTCACGGGCGTGGCCTCGAGCGTGAAGACGGTCTCGGTCCGCATCGCCGGGTAGCGTGCCACGACATGGATCTGCGCCGCGCCCTCGCCGCCGTCGTCGGCGACCGGCATGCGCTCGAGGACCCCGAGCTGATGGCGGCCTTCGAGACGGACTGGACCGGGCGCTTCTGCGGCCGGGCGCACGCCGTCGTGCGGCCCGCCGACGCCGACGAGGTCGCGGCGGTGGTGCGCGTGTGCGCGCAGGCCGGCGCCCCGATCGTGTGCCAGGGCGGCAACACCGGCCTGGTGGGCGGCGGCGTTCCCCGCGGCGGCGAGGTGCTGCTGTCGCTGACCCGGCTGGCGGCGGTCGGCGCCGTCGACGCGGCACTCGGGCAGGTGACGGTCGGCGCGGGCGCGACGCTGGCCGCGCTGCAGGCGGCCTGCACCGCAGCGGGCCAGGACGCCGGGCTCGATTTCTCCGCGCGCGACTCGTGCACGGTCGGGGGCGTGGTCGCGTGTGACGCCGGGGGCGCCCGGGCGCTGCGGCACGGGACCGCACGAGCGCGGGTGGCGGGCCTGCAGGCCGTGCTCGCCGACGGCTCGCGGATCGGGCGGCTGAGCGGCCTACTCAAGGACAACGCCGGCTACGACCTGGCACGCCTGCTCGTCGGCTCGGAGGGCACGCTCGGGGTGATCACCGCGGTGCGCTGGCGCACGGTGCCGCGGCTGGACAAGCGCGTCGCGGCCCTGGTGCCCGTGGAATCGGTTGCGGCGGCGGCGGCGCTGCTCGCCGTCCTGCGCGCGCGGGCCCCGTCGCTGGAGGCCTGTGACTTCTTCACCGACGCGTGTCTGACGCTCGTCCTCGCACATCAGCGGCGCGCGGTGCCCGTGCGCCGGCGAACGCCCGTCTACGTGCTCGCCGAGTGCGCCGCGCGCGAGGATCCGACCGAGGAGCTCGCAGCCGCGCTGGAGGCGGCGGGCGCGCTCGACGGCGCGGTGGTGGCCGACGACACCGCCTCGCGCGAGGGGCTGTGGCGGCTGCGCGAGGGGCTGCCGGAGGCGATCGGCGTGGCCGGCGTCCCGCACAAGCTCGACGTCGGGGTCCCGCTGGCTCGCCTGGAGGAGTTCCTCGCCGCGGTGCCGGGGGTGGTGGGCGACGCCCAGCCGTACCTCTTCGGCCATCTCGGCGACGGCAACGTGCACGTGAACCTGCTCGGCCCGTCCGCCGACGACGAGTCGGCCGATGCCGCGGTGCTCGAGCTGGTGCTCGAGCTGGGCGGGACGATCTCGGCCGAGCACGGCGTCGGCGTCGCGAAGGCGCGCTGGCTCGAGCGGGCGCGCGGCGTGCAGGAGATGGCCGCGATGCGCGCGATCAAGCGCGCGCTGGACCCGGCCGGGCTGCTGAACCCGGGGGCGGTGCTGTGTTCGACCACGTGACGCTCGGCGCCGCCGACCGTGAGGCGTCGGAGCGCTTCTACACGACGGTGCTGCGCACGCTGGGGATCGAGCCGGACCACAGCGGCGACGCCCTCGCCGAGTGGGACGACTTCTCCCTCGCCCAGGCGGGCGACGGCCGGGGCGTCACGCGGAACCTGCACATCGGCTTCAGCGCGCCGTCGCGCGCCCACGTCGACGCGTTCTGGCGCGCGGGCACCGCGGCGGGATACCGCGACGACGGCGCGCCCGGCCCGCGGCCTCAGTACCTCGAGGACTACTACGGCGCCTTCCTGCTCGACCCCGACGGCAACAGCGCCGAGGCGGTCCACCACTCCGCGATGCGCGAGGAGGGGCACATCGACCACGTGTGGATTCGCGTCGCCGACCTCGCCGCCGCCCGGCGGTTCTACACCACCGTCGCGCCGCACGCCGGCTTTGCCCCGGGGACCGACACGCTCCAGCGCGCCTCGTTCGACGGCCGCGAGGGCACGTTCTCGCTCGTGTCCGGCGATCCGACCGAGCATCTCCACCTCGCCTTCGCGACCGACGAGGATCAGGCGGTGGACGCGTTCTGGCGGGCGGCGACCGCGGCCGGCTACCGCGACAACGGCCCGCCCGGGGAGCGGCCCGAATACCACCCCGGGTACTACGCCGCCTTCGTGCTCGACCCCGACGCACACAACGTCGAGGTCGTCAACCACAACGACCGCCTGCCGTCAGCCGCGTAGGCGCTCGAGCGCTGCGCGTAGGCCGGGCGGGATGTCCGCCGGCCGGCGGGTGACGCAGTCGACGAAGACGTGCACGAACCAGCCCTCGGCGGCGGGGGACTCGGCTGAGGCCTCGGCGAAGAGCCCGATCTCGTAGGTGACGCTCGAGCGCCCGAGCTTTGCGACGCGCAGCCCCGCCTTGACCGTCTCGGGGAACGCGAGCCGGGCGGCAAAGGCGCAGTGCGACTCGACGCAGAGCCCGATCACCGCGCCCGCGTGGATGTCCAGTCCACCCGCGGTGATCAGGTATTGGTTGATCACCGTGTCGAAGTAGGAGTAGTACTCGACGTTGTTGACGTGCCCGTAGACGTCGTTGTCCTTCCAGCGGGTGGGAATCGGGAGGACGTGCGGGTACGCCGACAGAACCGTCATCGGCGCGCGAGGGTACAGCGGGGCGGCTGACGCCGCCCCGCCGCAACTGCGCGACCGCTGCTAGTGCTTCTTGTGCCCGGCCCCCGAGGTGCAGGGGTGGTAGACGCGCGTGTCGGTGAGCGTGCGCCCGCCCTTGTAGGTCATCTTCAGCTTGACCACGATGCGGCCGCGCCTGCGGCCCTTCAGCGACAGGCGCGTGCCCGTCTTGCCGCCGCGCAGCGTCTTGACCTGCTTGCCGTTGATCGTGATCACCGTCGTGCGCAGATGCCTGCGCAGCGACCTGCGGACGTGGATGCGGAACGCCCGGGTGCTCGCGCAGGTGGCGTGCGCGTGCCGGAGCGACGCCTTGTCGGCCTTGGCGCCGTCGGTCGTGACGAACAGCTGCTTGGCCACGGAGGGCGCGAGGCCCTTCGCGGTGTCGCCGTTGGCGAACAGCATGTACGGCCCGGCCGGCGCGATGTTGGCATTGGGCGGCGTCTGTACCGTGACCGTGTGGCCGCTGTGCCCGACGACCTTGAGCATGATCGTGCGCTGATCGGCGTCCACGATGTGCGTGATCGCCGTGTTGCGCACGAGCGCGACGCTTGAGATCCTCGCCGGATCGCCCTTGACGTCGAGGTCGAACGTGCGGCCGTAGCCCATGAGCTTCGGCGTCGACACGATCTCCGGCCGGTCGCCGTAGAACAGATAAGGCGGCTTGTAGATCTCGAAGGACGGATCGCGGCCGTCGTGCGGCGCGAACCCCGGCAGCGTCGTGTTGTTGAGGTACAGCGTGGAGATCGTCGCGTGACCGCCGACGAGCACCTCACCGCTGGGCAGCAGCACCGCGGTGTTGTGGTAGGTCCGCGGGTTGTGCTGGACCGCGATCCGCCGCCACTTGTTGGTGGCGGGGTCAAACATCTCGGCCTGCTGGATCGGGATCTCGGTTCCCGGCCCGACGACCTCGTCGGCGTTGGCGCCGGAGAACACGATGACCTGGCCCGTGGGCAGCAGGACGTTCTGGCCGAACCAGCGCGCCTGGTTGAGCGGGCCGGTGCGCCTCTGGGACGCCTTCTCCGCGCCGCCCGCGGTGTCGATCGTCGTGATCGACGACTCGGCCGTCGGGAAGTAGCTGCCCGGCGAGGGCAGCAGCACGCCGCCGGCGGTCAGGAAGCTGGCCTTCGTGAAGTCGCCGTTGGCGTCGGCCGTCAGCGGCAGCATCGTCGAGGAGGTCGAGCCGCGGAAGCCCAGGCCGAGCGGCGTCGTCGTGTTCGGCAGGCCGAGGTTCTTCCACGTGTTCGTCTTGGGGTCCAGCGACGCCAGCTGCTCCCAGTTGAGCTCGCCGACGGACTGCCCGAACGGGTTGAAGTCCTGGCCGTTGGCGTTGAAGAACGCGTGGCCGTCCGGCAGCAGGTGCATGCGCGGGTACAGCGGCAGGTCGAAGTCCGCGCTGCGGGGGAGCATGCTCCACTTGCCCGACGCCGGGTCGTAGCGCTCGACCTGCTTGACGTTCGTGCCCGAGTCCAGCGGGTGGTCGGGGTAGATCGGCTTGAGCAGCTTGCCGACGCCGGAGAAGTTCAGGTAGGAGCCGTCGCCCATCTCCAGAAGCGTCGGGTACCAGCGGCGGCTCGCGGTGTCCCCGGTCTGCGAGAACGTGTTCGTCTTGGGGTCATAGATGCGCGTGGCCTTGAGGCCCGTCAGCTCGACCGCCCCGAACGGGATGCCGTCGACGCCGGGATCCAGCGAGTAGTCCGTGCCGCCCTGGATGAGCAGACGGCCATCCGGCAAAAAGGACTCGTGGCTGCCGAACAGCGCGCCGTCGTTGTACTTCTCGGTGGTCTGCAGGCCGGGGATCAGCGGCTCCCCCGGGTTGCCCCGCGGGTTCGCTCCGCCGTCGAAGGGCTGGGGCACCGACCACGAGAAGTTCGCGTTCTCCTTGCCGAGGTTCAGCAGGCGCGCGGAGTCGTTGGTGAAGGTCTTGCCGCCCTCGGCGACGATCGAGAACTGGTTGTTCTCGGTGCCTTCCAGCGCGTCCCAGTAGAGGATCTTGCCGTTGGGCAGATTGACGAGCGTGCCCGCCGCGGGCTTGCAGACCAGGCCCTTTCCGAGGCTCGAGTTGGCCGCGCCCGCCTCGACGCACTTGGCGTCGGTCTTCGTGCCGTTGACGGTCGGCTCGGCCTTGGGCGGCGAGAACTCGCCGACGGACGCTGGGCCGCCGCTGGTGGCACGGTTCTGCGGCGCCAGCAGCTTGATGGCCGTCAGCGCGGCCGCCGTGGTGTCCGATGACCTGGCCGCCGGGCTGTCGGCGGTTGCGCCCACCGGAGCGGCCAGAACGGCCGCCAGCGTCAGAGCTCCCGCCGCGCTTCTGGCGCGTTGCATTCCCTGTCCCCCTTCTGTTGACGCGATGTCACCGACGCTAGCGCGCCTACCCGGCGACTGGATCGCTGCAACGTTGGCGTGCGAACCGGGAGCGCCGTAGTCTTCCCGCATGCGACAGCTCGCCGCCGCCCAGGACCGCCAGCGCAGTCCATTTCCCCCGATCGCGGACTACGGCTTTTTGTCGGACTGCGAGTCCAGCGCCCTGATCGCGCCCAGCGGCAACGTCGAGTGGATGTGCCTGCCGCGCATGGACTCCCCGAGCATCTTCGGAGCGATCCTGGACCGGGACGCCGGCCTGTTTCGGATCGGCCCGACCGACGTGAAGGTGCCGGCCGCCCGGCGCTACCTCCCGGGCACGCTGATCCTCGAGACGAGCTGGGACACCCGCAACGGCTGGGTGATCGTCCGCGACGTGCTCGTGATGGGGCCGTGGCACCACGCCGGCGACCGCTCGGGCACACACCGGCGCACGCCCACCGACTACGACGCCGACCACGTGCTCCTACGCACGGTGCGCTGCGTCAACGGCGAGGTCCAGATCACGATGGACTGCGAGCCGGCCTTCGAGTACGGGCTGGAGCGCGGCCGCTGGACGTACGCGGGCGAGGACTACCACGAGGCGCGCATCGGCCACGGGGACGTCAACCTGCGCCTGGTCTCCGACCTCAACCTCGGCATCGAGGGGCCGCGGGCGACGGCGCGCCACATGATGAAGGAGGGCGAGCAGCTCTTCTGCGCGCTGGCCTGGAGCGAGCACGACCCGCCGCGCGACTACCCCGAGGCGTACGAGCGGCAGGTCTGGACCGCCCACCACTGGCAGCACTGGCTTGAGCGGGGGGAGTTCCCCGACCATCCGTGGCGCACCTACCTGCAGCGCTCGGCGCTGATGCTGAAGGGCCTCACCTACGCGCCGACCGGCGCCATCATCGCCGCGGCGACCACGTCGCTGCCCGAGACGCCCCAGGGCGAGCGCAACTGGGACTACCGCTTCACGTGGATCCGCGACGCGACCTTCGCGCTGTGGGGGATGTACACGCTGGGCTTCGACTGGGAGGCCAACGACTTCTTTTACTTCATCGCCGACTGCGCCGAGCACGCCGAGGGCCGGCTGCAGATCATGTACGGGATCGACGGGCGCGCCGACCTCACCGAGCACACCCTCGACCACCTGTCCGGCTACGAGAACGCGCGACCCGTGCGCGTCGGCAACGCCGCGTTCGACCAGGACCAGCACGACGTGTGGGGGGCGGTGCTGGATTCGATCTACCTCCACACCAAGTCGCGCGACGCGCTGCCCGAGCGCCTGTGGCCGATCCTCTGCACGCAGGTCGAGGCCGCCTTGAAGAACTGGAGCCAGCCCGACCGCGGCCTCTGGGAGGTGCGCGGCGGCCCGCGCCACTTCACGTCCTCCAAGCTCATGTGCTGGGTCGCCGCCGACCGCGGCGCGCGCCTGGCCGAGATGCGCGAGGACTGGGAGCGGGCCTCGGCGTGGCAGCAGGCCGCCGACGAGATCCACGCGGACATCTGCGCCAATGCCGTCGACGACCGCGGCGTGTTCACCCAGCACTACGACACCGACGCGCTGGACGCCTCCGTGCTGCTGATGCCGCTGGTGCGCTTCCTGCCGCCGACCGACGCGCGCATCCGCGCCACGGTCCTGGCGATCGCCGAGGAGCTCACCTACGAGGGGATGGTGCTGCGCTACCGCGTCGAGGAGACCGACGACGGCCTGCACGGCGAGGAGGGCACGTTCACGATCTGCTCGTTCTGGCTCGTGTCCGCACTGTGCGAGATCGGCGAGGTCGTGCGCGCCCGGGAGCTGTGCGAGCGGCTGCTGTCCTACGCCAGCATGCTCGGGCTCTACGCGGAGGAGATCGATCCGCGCTCCGGCCGGCATCTCGGGAACTTCCCGCAGGCCTTCACACACCTGGCGCTGATCAACGCCGTGATGCACGTGATCCACGCCGACGAGGGGCTGGAGGGGGCGCAGCCGCTGTCGTTCGGCACCGGCCTCGCGCGCGTGCGCCCGTCGGGAGTAGGAGTACCGCTCGAGACCCCGAACCAGGAAGGATCATGAGCCCATCTCCCCCCGGCTGGCAGCCCGACCCGCGCGGCCGGCATGAATATCGCTACTGGGACGGGACCCAGTGGACGGACCACGTCTCCGACAAGGGCCAGATGTCCTCGGACCCGGTGGCCGACGCGACCCCGCCGACCGCCGCTGCCGCGACCCCCGCGCCGCCCCTCACCGAGGTCCAGCCCGCCGCCGCGACGCCGGCCCCCGAGCCGGTCATCCCCGGCCCGACGTCGGAGTCCGCCGCCCCCGGCGGCGTCCCGCCGGTGACGCCGGACGCCGGCACGACCGGCGTTCCCCCGGCCGGCGCGCGGCCTTCGCCCTCCACGGCCCAGGCCAGGGCGACCGTCGACGAGGCCCTGCACGGCAAGTCGCCCGAGGTGGCGTCGATCCTGAGCGTCGTCGTCCCCGGCTCGGGCCATCTGTACATGGGCGTCGACCACGCCAAGCGGCCGCTCGCCTTCGGCCTGATCGCCGCCACGATCGCCTACTTCGTCCTGTCGTACTTCTCCTTCGTGCTGTTCGTCGTCGGCCTCGTGATCTGGCTCGGTGCAGCGGCCTTCGCGCTGACTGACCTGCGCGGCGGCGTGAAGGGCCTCGAGAACACGACGCTCCCGCGCCGGCTCGTCGGCCTGCTGATGATCGCCGGCGGCGGCCTGCTCGTCGTCTCGCTGCTGCTGCCCTGGTACCACGTGAAGATCAGCGCCGGTGGCTTCAGCGGCTCGGGGAACGCGAGCGGCTTCGAATCCTTCAAGGCCATCGACATCATCCTGCTCGTGATCGGCATCGTCGCCATCGCGGCGGGGGCCGCCGCCCTCGGCATCGGACCGGTCTCCGAAGGCGAACTGCCCTCGTGGCTGCCGCTCGCCGTGGCCGTCGCCGGCGCGGTCGCGCTCGTGCTCGTCGCCTTCCGCATGATCGTCGACCCCGCTCCAAGCGCGGGCCCCAGCGCTGACGTCACGATCGGGCGCGCGCCGGGCATCCTGCTCGCGCTCGACGCCGCGCTGGTCTTGGTGCTGGCGAACGCGTCCGTGCTGCGCTCCGCCGCAAAGCGCTAGTCGGGCCGAAGCCCCGGAGAGCGTTCCCGTGCCATACGACCGCCGTCAGGCGGTCAAGGTGGTGCGCTAGCCGCGCCGCAGCAGCGCCAGCCGCTCCGACGCCACCACCGGCCTGAAGCCCGCCGCCCGCGCCCACCGCTCCTGGGGGGCGGGCCGGCCGGTCGGCTGGCTGCCGCGCCCGACGATCAGCAGGTCGTAGCGCCCGTCGCGCAGACGCCGCTCGAACCGCTGCGGATCGGTCTCCGCACGCAGCATGTGCTGCCGGAAGGGGCCCGCGAAGGCGACGTCGTTGCCGAGCCGCGGGCCGAACGCCGGCAGGACCGGCGAGACGCCCTGCACCGACCAGACCCCCGCGATCGCGATGCGGTGCCCGGTCGGGGCGTGCGCCTCGATCCAGGCGATAGTCGGGTCCAGCGCCGCATAACCGCGGTCCCTCGCGCGGACGTGCACGAGGCCGGCGCCGAGCAGGGCGAGCACCGCCGCCGCCGCGAGCGCGGCGCGCGGCCGCGCTCGCGCCGCCCAGGCGGCCAGGGCGACGGCGGCAACCCCGGCCACGAGCGCCCCGTAGCCGAGCGCCGGGCGGTACTGCGCGCGCAGCCCGAACAGGACGGCGAGCGCCAGGCCGGCCGCCAGGAGCAGCCCGACCACCCGCGATGCCTGCGTCCCCGCCCACGCGAGCGCCACCGCGCCGAGCAGCAGCGCCGGCACCGCGTAGCGCATCGACGCGAAGGCGAGCACGGGCGCGCCCTTGGGCCCGAAGGCGCTGTAGGTCATCACGTAGTACACGCCGAGCGCCGCGAGGGCCGCCAGGGACAGCGCCGCCGCGCGACCGCAGCGCCGGCGCCCCGCGACGACGAGCCCGAGCAGCGCCGCGGCCGTCAGCACGTAGCCCGGCGCTGCGAAGAAGTGGTCGAACTGCGGGCGCAGGTACGTCGACCAGACGTGGCCGTCGAAGGTGTAGTCGGCCAGCGACGAGCCGGCCTGCTCGCGGATGACGTCGCGCGGCGCTGTCAGCGGCCCGAGCGGCTGCGGGAACAGCGGGTTGCCCGCCTGGACCCAGTTGCGCACGAGCCAGACCCCGCCGGCGGCCAGCGTCAGCCCGGCCAGCCACGCGGCGTCGGCGGCCAGGCGGCGCCACGGGACCCCGCCGAGGCGCTCGGCCACCGCCCACACCACGAGCATCGGCGGCAGGGCGGTCAGCGCGTACCACTTCGTCCCCAGCGCGAGCCCGAGCGCGAGGCCGGCCAGCACGAGGTCCGCGCGCGCCCGCGTGCGCTGGTGGCGCAGCAGGAACAGCGCCGCCGCCACGACGAAGAAGGTCATCGGGGTGTCGGTGTTCGCGCCGTCGAGCGCGACCTGCAAGAAGATCGGCGTGGCGGCGGGCAGCGCCGCGGCCAGAAGCGCCCAGGCGCGGGCGGCGCCCAGCTCGCGGGCGCACGCGTAGACGCCCGCGCACGTCAGCACGGCGAAGGGCACGGGCACCAGTCGCGCGAGGAACGCGGCCTTGAACGGCAGCACGACCGAGAGCAGCAGCAGGTTGCCGTGGTGGGGGTAGGTCGCGTTGGAGTAGTCCGGGAAGAACTGGTCGAGCTCCCACATCGAGCCGGACCGGATCCAGCGCGCCACCTGCGGGATCTGGAAGTTCAGGGCATCGCTCGAGACGGTGGGCTCCGCGGCGTGGTAGCGCAGGAAGGCGGCCGCGGCGCCTGCCGCGACGAGCGCGGCGCCGGCGGCCAGCACGAGGACGGCACGCGCGCCGTCCGGCGCGGCGGCCGGCGCGCCCGGCGGGACCTGGCGTGCGCCCCGGCGTGCGAGCAGCGCCGCCATCAGCACGAGCGCGGTGACGGCGAGCACGCTGCCCCGCGACAGGACGCCGAGCGCCAGCGGCACGAGGTGCTCGACGATCAGCGCCGTCGTGGCGAGCAGCGCCCACGCGAGCGCCCCCGGCAGGCCGGTGAGCTCGGGAGCCAGGCGCCGACGCGCGACGTGCGCGGCGAACGCGGCGACGCCGAGCACGGCGGTGAGCATCGCCAACCCGCCGAGGAAGGCGCCGAAGCCCAGCGTGACCATCCAGACGAGGCTATCCGAGCGCCTTGGCGTGCAACTACTATCCGGGCATGCGGATCAAGCTGGCCTCCCTGGAGGACGGGATCACCGCGAGCGGGTTCCGCAAGTTCGCGGCGTCGGCCACGCGCATGCGCCCGTCGACGACGACCCACTACGTGTCCACGACGCGCTGGGCCTCGATCCGCTCGGCGATCGCCGGCACGATGGGCGACTCGACGGACCTGACGGACGAGCAGGTGGACGAGATCGCGCGCGGCCTCACCGACGCGGACCTGATCGGCCTCTCCTCGATGACGGGCTACGCCGCCCTCACCCACCGGGTCATCAGGCGCCTGCGCGAGCTCGCGCCGGAGTCGTTCATCGTCTGGGGCGGCATCCACCCGATCATCCATCCCGAGGACGCGGTCACCGCCCCCGTCGACGCCATCTGCATCGGGGAGGGCGAGTTTGCCTACGAGCAGCTGCTCGCGCGCCTGGACGCCGGCGAGGACCCGACGACGGTCAAGAACTTCTGGTTCAAGCGCGAGGACGAGGTCATCCGCAACCACTTCCTCCCGCTGATGTCCTCCGACGACATGGAGGAGCTGCCGTTCGCGCTGTGGGGCGCGCCCGGCGAGACGATCTACAAGCCGGGAGAGGGCTTCGTCCCCATGGGCCTCCCGGACTACGTCCATCATCAGGGCCTCGGCTACACGGCGCTGTGGTCGATCGGCTGCCCGTTTCACTGCACCTACTGCGGCAACACGGCCTTCATCGCCAACGACAAGGCCTACAAGAAGATCCGCCATCCCTCGGCGCGCTACATCACCGAGGAGATCAAGTCCGTCAAGCGGCGCTTCCCGCACACGAGCCACGTCCGTTTCCTCGACGACAGCTTCATGGCGATCCCCTACCGGGACATCGCGCACTTCTCCGAGCTCTGGCACGACGAGGTCAAGACGCCCTTCAGCGTCTATGGCGTTATCCCCAACTACGTCAAGCGGGACAAATTCGAGATCCTCACGTGGGCCGGCATGAGCCAGATCCGCATGGGCATCCAGAGCGGCAGCCGCCGCATCCTGGACTTCTACAAGCGCCCCTCGCCGCCGGAGAAGATCCTCAAGGCCGGGACCGTGGCCGCGAGCTTCAGCCCCAAGTACCACCAGCCGCCGATCTACGACATCATCGTCGACAACCCGATCGAGACCCGGCAGGACGTCGTCGACACGCTCGAGCTGCTCTATGAGATGCCGCGGCCCTACACGCTGCTGATCTACTCGCTGAAGGTGATCCCCAACACGCAGCTCGCCGCCTCGATGGAGGAGCTCGGCATCGACATCGCCGAGATCTCGAGCTCGTATGCCTGGATCCCGCCGCGCGTCGGCAACCTCCTGCTCTACGTGCTGGCCGTGTGCCGGCCGCCGCGCTGGCTGTGGGTCCGCCTGCTGCGCCGCGTGCGCGCCTGCCGCGAGCCGCAGCGCGAGTACCCGCGCCTGGGCATCTTCCTGCGCACGCTGTACCTCGGCCGCCGCGGCCTGTCCTCCGTACGCAGGATGGACTTCTCCGCCGTGCCCGGCTGGTCGTCCTACGTCCTCTGGCGCCTCGGCGTGGTCTGGTTCTGGGAGCGCTTCGTCAACGCGCACATGGAGCGCCCGCCGGCGCCGCGCCCCCGGCGCGTCGTGCCGCCGGCGCCCGTGGCGGCGTCGGACGGCCTCGAGATCGTCAAGGCGGTCGCGGGCGCGACGACGAGCGTGCGCAGCGGCGTGGTCGACGGCAGCACCGCCGGCGCGATCGAGTAGCGGTTCGTGCCGGGTCAGGCCGGGTAGGCGCCACCAATGCGAGGCGTCAGGGCTCGATGAGCGGGGCACGCCTCTCCCCACTCGACGCGGCCTTCCTCGACCTCGAGTCCGCGTCGGCGCCGATGCACGTGGGCTGGGCGGCGGAGTTCGCCGTCCCGCCCGACGCGGAGCGCCCGAGCTTCGAGGCGATACGCGCGCACATCCAGGCACGGCTCGGCCGCGCGCCGCGCTACCGCCAGCGGCTGGTCGACGTGCCCCTTGGACTCGGCGACCCGGTGTGGGTCGACGACGAGCACTTCGACGTCGCACGCCACGTGCGCCGCGCGAGCGGGCATGATCTGGGGGAGCTCGCGGACGAGGTCATGTCCCAGCCCCTGGCGTCGGACCGACCGCTGTGGGAGCTCTGGATCGCCGAGCGGCTGGACGGCGGAGGGCTCGGCGTGGTCGGCAAGGCCCACCACTGCCTGGTCGACGGCCTCGCCGCGGTCGAGCTGATGGCGCTGCTGTTGGACCCGACCCCCGAGCCCGAGCGCGACGACGCCGAGCCGTGGCGGCCCGCGGCGACGCCCGGCGCGCCCGAGCTGATCCGCGACGCGCTGGGCGAGCGCCTCGATCACGCGCTGGCCGTGGCGCGCGCGCCGCTGGGGTGGGCCCGAGCCCCCCGCGGGATCCTCGAGCTGCCGGCGCGCAGCTGGGCCATGGCGTGCACGGCCGCGCACACCACGCTGCCGCCGGCGCGCGCGAGCCGGCTCAACGCGCCGATGCCCTCCGCGCGCCATCTGGCCTGGTGCTCGCGACCGCTGGAGGATCTCAAGCTCATCAAGCGCCGGTTCGGGACGACCATCAACGACGTCGTCCTGGCCGCGAGCGCGGGCGCCATCCGCGAGCTTGCGCTCGAGCACGGCGAGCCGACGAGCGGCCTGCGGGCCATGGTGCCGGTCAGCGTCCGCACCGAGGAGGAGCGCTGGGGCAACCGCATCTCCTTCTTGTATGTCGGGCTGCCGTCCGACGAGCCCGACGCCGTGGCGCGGCTGCACCGGACGCACGCGACGATGCGCGCGCGCAAGGACGCGGGCGAGCCCGAGAGCGCCGACGCCGCGATGGGCTTTTTCGGCGGGGCGCCGGGCGTCGTGCGCCGTTTCGTGTCCCGGGCGCTCGCCAGCCCACGCCTGTCCAACGTGACGATCTCCAACATCCCCGGCCCGACCGCGCCGCTGTACCTGATGGGGTGCCCGGTCCAGCGCGCCTACCCGATCGTGCCGCTGACCCCCGGCCACGGCATCTCGATCGGCATGACCACGGTCAATCGCCAGGCGTGCTTCGGCATCTACGCCCAGGCGGGGCTGGCGACCGACGCCGACCACCTGGCCCGCGGCGTCGACGCGGCGATCGACGAGCTGGTCGCCCGCTGCGACTGCGACGAGCCGGCGCCGGCTGCGTCAGACGCGCCGGGGCTCGCGCGCTCACCCACCCCCAGGCCGCCGGCCGGCCTCAGTCGCCGCCGGTGATCAGGTCGCGGGCCTTGCCCAGCGGCCCGGGTGCGTCGGGATCGGGCAGCCGCTCGGTGACGCCCTGGATGTCGTCGTGAAGCCCGCGCAGGGTCTCGTGCATCCCGATCACCTCCTTGCCCAGATCCTGGACGCTGCGGTTGAGATGGGACTCGCCTCCCTCCAGTGACGCGATCGACGCCTGGAGCTCGTCGAGGCGCGTCACGATGTCGCGCTTGAGGCCCTCGATCGCCTCCGGAAGCGCCTCGAGCGGCGCGGTCTGCCTGCGCACGCGAGCGAGGTCGTCGCGCATCGGACCCAGGACCTCGAGCGCCTTGGTCATGGCCTCCACGGCCCCCACCACGCGCTCGGGCAGCCGCAACGGCGCCAGCAGCCCTGACAGGACGCCTCCCCCTGAACCCTCTCCCATCCGCCATCAATACCCGTCCGGAGCAGCGGACACGCTTCAGGAGGATTGCGCCGCGCCCAGTAGGTTGGGCCGATGAACCGCTCGCTGCCGCTTGCCCTGCTCGTGCTGGCCCTCCCAGCGGCGCTCCCGGCCATCGCCGGCGCCAGGCCGTCCACGTGCCGCAAGGCGACGATCACGCGGGCGCTGGAAGATGCGGGCAGGCCGACCGGCGCCGGCGTCTCACAGGTGCGCTGCGGCGACCTCACCAAGGACGGCGCCAAGGACGCGCTGTTCACGGTGCTCAGCGGCGGCACCGCCGGCGCCACGCACTTCGGGGTGCTGCGCAGCACCGGAAAGCTCGTGCTCTTCGAGCCGGGCTACAAGGTCGGCGTCGCGCGCGTGAACGACCACCGCTTCGCGGTCCAGCAGCCCTTCTACAAAAGGCACGACGCGAACTGCTGCCCGAGCTCCTTCCGCATCACGCCATACCGCTGGACCGGCTCGAAGTTCAAGGCCGGCAGGGTCAGAAAGACCAAGAGGGCCCAGGTGCGCTTCTACGACTGAACGGTTCAGCTCTCGCCGCTGCACGAGGAACCGGCCGATGAAGCCGGTTCCCCCGGTCATGAAGTACGCCAAGCAGCCGACTACCGCTTGACGCGCACCTTCACCCGCCCGCCGTGGTTGGCCACGTAGGCACCGGATCCGGGAGATACGAAGACGCGGAAGGTGCCGCTGTGGCGCACCTTCACGCGGCGCCGGTACGTCGAGGACGAGGCGCTGCGGTGCCGCGCCTTGGTGGCCGCGACCGTCACCCAGGTGTGGTGGATCAGCCGCTGGACGGCGACGGGCGCCCCGTCGTTGGCCGGGGTGATGACGCCGCGGAAGCGGACGCGGTGCCCGCGCCTGACCCGCCTGGGCCTGACGCGCGTGCTCACCTTCACCTTGACGCCGACCGTCACGATCGCGCTGACGACCGCCGGCATGGCCCGCAGCATCACGCGGTACTGGGTGTTGATCGGCACGTGGGGCACGGGAAAGGAGAAGTTGCCCGCGGTGTCGGTGACCTGCGCGTTGGCGACGTCGGCGAAGCCGGCGGTGAACGGGAACGGGTTGGACTGCAGCACGACGTCGCGGCCCCCGTTGCCCGTCCCGCCGAGAGTGCCCGAGAGCGTCGTCGGGCCGTTGAAGCGCACGGGGTTCGGCGTCGCCGTCAGCGCGAGGCCGAGCGGCTGCTTCTTGGTCGTGAAGGTCTTGTCGTTGCCCTTGACGAACGCGTTCCCGTAACGCGCGACCAGCCGGTAGTGGTACTTCGTAAAGGGCGCGAGCACGGTCCCCAGCGCGCTGACCTTCCTGGCCTTCGTGCCCTGGCCGGCGGAACCCGAGGCCGTCTGCAGGCCGTACAGCGACGACGTACCGATCTGAAAGAAGTAGGTCGTCGGGTGGCCGTTGGGGTTGATCGTGCCGTTGAGCATCGCGGAGCTCGCCGTGATCGAGCTCGCGGATCCGGTGGTCACGGCGGGCTTCTGGCTGGCGGCCTGGGCGGCGGAGGGAGCGAGCAGCGCGAGCACGGCGAAGACCGCCGCGACGCCTGCGCCCTGGCGTACGAAAGGTGTCATATGAGCGCTAACAGGTCAGGCGGAGCGTCCATTCGGTCCCCCGCCGCTTAACCTTGAAGGCGGCGTCGGCCGGCACCGGCGCGGCGGTGGTCTCGAGGATCGCGCCGCGCGACTGCGGATGCAGGCCGACGTCCTGCTCGTGCAGGTGCAGGCGATAGGCGACGATCTGCGTCTGGAAGGGTCCCGTGGAGACCTGCCCGCAGCGCAGGATCGCGTTGCGCCCCCCGACCTGCACGATGAACCCGGGCAGCGCGGCGTAGCTGCGATCGACGTCGCGGGTGCGGTCCAGATTGCGGGCCACGTGCCCGGCGGCGGCGACGACGCCGGGTGCGGCGGCCGCCGCGGCCAGCGCGAGCACGAGCCGCGCGCGGCCCGCCAGGCGCCCCGCCAGCCACGCCCAGCCGACCCCGCTGAGCACGCACACCAGCGCGGCCGGCAGGGTGACGTAGCGCAGGTTGCCGGTGAAGCCGTTCTCGGCGAGCCCGGCCACGACGAGCAGCAGCACCGCGGCCGCGGTCGCGAGGGCAGCCACCGCCCGGTCGCGGCGCGCGACGGCCAGCGCGAGCACCGCACCCGGGTAGACGGCGTAGGTGAGCGCGTCCGCCGCGTTGGAGAACGTGCTCACAAACGGGTGCGCCGACGCGCCGGGCGAGCCCTCCACGGGCTCGCGCGCTCGTGCCGCGCCGCGCAGCAGGTTCCCCGAGCCAACGTACTCCGGCACGAACCACAGCAGCGCCAGGCCGACGCCGGCGCCGACCACCAGCGCGGCTGTGCGCCAGTCGCGCTCGCGGGACTGAAGCCACAGCCCGTAGGCGGCGAGCAGCGGCCAGACGTCGGGCCGCAGCAGGGCTGCGGCGACCCCCCATCCGAAGGCGGATCGCCGTCTGCCGTCCAGGTGGCGGTCGACGGCGAGCAGCGACAGCGCCACGAGCAGGCCCTCCGAGTCGCCCCGGATCCAGTTGAACGCGTACTCCGTCGCCAGAACCAGGGCGGCGAGCGCGATCACCGCGGCGTCACGGCCGCCGAGCCGGCGCGCCACGCGGTAGGCGATGAACAGGCTGAGCAGCCCGCCCGCGCGTGCGACGACGAGCCACAGCTTCGGCGCCAGGGTGTCCCCGAGCACCGAGAACGGCGTCGTGAAGAGGACGGGCAGGGGCTTCCAGGACGGCCCGCCGAGCGTGTCCAGCCCGCCGTGCGCGATCTGCCTTCCCCAGATCAGCCAGGCCGTCGGGTCGTAGGTCGGCTCGCGAAAGACGAGCAGCGACACAGCGGCGAGAGCCAGGCAGCCGAGGGCGACGCGCACGGATCGGGACCCTAGGATGCGGCGGGCTTTGAGCGGTCCCCGCCTGGCTCCCGTCGCCGTCGTCATCGCCGCCCTCAACGAGGAGGAGTCGCTCGGCGACGTGCTCGCCGAGATCCCGCCCGAGGCCTGCGGCCTGACGGTCGCCACGATCGTCGTCGACGACGGCAGCACGGACGCCACCAGCGAGGTCGCGCGCGCCGCCGGCGTGCACGTGCACCGCCTCGAGCGCAACGAGGGCCACGGCGTGGCGCTGCGCACCGGCTACCGGCTCGCGCGCCAGGGGGGAGCGCGGTACATCGTCACGCTCGACGCCGACGGCCAGTGGAACCCCGTCGAGATGGGCGGCCTCCTGCAGCCCCTCGTCGACGGCGAGGCCGACCTCGTCATCGGCTCCCGCGTGCTCGGTTCCACCGAGACCGACGATGCGTTCCGCCAGGCCGGGGTGCACGTCTACGCCCGCCTCGTGCGCCTGCTCACCGGCGTGCGGGTCACGGACACGTCCAGCGGCTTCCGCGCCATGCGCGCCGAGGTCACCGACCAGGTCCGCCAGACCCAGATCCAGTACCAGACGTCCGAGCTGTTGATCGGCGCGATCTACGCCGGCTTTCGGATCGCCGAGCGGCCCATCGTCATGCGCAAGCGCCTCGCCGGGCAGAGCAAGAAGGGTCACAACCTCCTCTACGGCGCCCGCTACGCCCGGGTGATCCTGAGAACCTGGTGGCGCGAGCGCGCCCACGCCTGATCCGCACGGCGCGGGCGCTCTGCTTCGCGGCCGCGCTCGCGGTCGTCGGCTACGTCGCCTACCGGGCGATCCGGGAGGCGCCTCCGCGCCACCTGGACTGGCCGCTGCTCGTGCCCGCCGTCGCCGCCGCGCTCGTCTGGTGGGTGCTGCTGGCGCGGGGCTGGGCGCTGCTGATGAGCGGCGCATGGACCCGCGCCGACGCCGCGACGTGGTGCCGCACCCAGGCGCTGCGCTACCTGCCCGGGGGCATCTGGGCGCCGGCGTCGCGGCTGGCGGTCGCCGACGGCTCCGCGCGCGAGCGGCTCTCGACGGTGGCGGCCGAGAACGTCGGGGCCCTGTGCGCCGCGCTCGCCGTCGGCGGGGCCGGGCTCGCGCTCGCCGGCCGGCCCGCCTGGCTCCCGCTCGCCCTCGCCCCGGCGGCGCCCGCCCTGCTCGCGCGGCTGCGTCTGCTGCCCGGGCGCGCGCCGGGGACGGTCCCCGGCTACCTTCTCGCCTTCGTCGCCTACGCGCTCGCCTCCGTGCTCGCGCAGGCGGCCGTCTCGGGCTGGCATGACCCGTTCGCGGTGGCGGGCGCGGCGGGCGTCGCCTGGGGCGCCGGCCTCGTCGTGGTGGTGGCCCCGAGCGGGATCGGCGTGCGCGAGGTGGTCTACGTGGGCCTGCTCTCGCAGGTCTTCCCGGACGGGGCGCTCGCGGCCGGCGCCGTTACGATGCGCCTGGTGACCATCGCCGCCGAGCTGCTGGCCCTCGTGTTCTCCGGGCGTGCTCTGAAGCATCCGCGTCCGGCAAACGGGTAGGTACGGTCATACTTCGCGGCGTGAACAACTGGGGGAACCCCTGCGCATTCTGATCCTGGGCGGCGACGGCTTTTGCGGCTGGCCCACTTCTCTGCACCTATCCGCATGCGGTCACGATGTCGACATCGTCGACAGCTTCGCGCGCCGCAAGGCGGACGAGGAGCTCGGCGCCACCTCGCTCACGCCGATCGAGCCGATGGACGTCCGGCTCGCCGCGTGGAGCGCGCTCGGCGGCCGGGAGATCGGGTTTCACGAGGTCGACGCCGCCGCGGACTACGACGCCCTGCTGAGCGTGCTTACAGACGTGCGCCCGGACGCCGTCGTGCACTTCGCCGAGCAGCGCGCGGCGCCGTACTCGATGAAGTCCTCCTGGCACAAGCGCTACACGGTCGACAACAACATCGGCGCCACGCACAACCTGCTCGCCGCGATCGTCGAAGCGCGCCTGGACGCGCACGTCGTGCACCTCGGCACGATGGGCGTCTACGGCTACGGCACCGCCGGCGTCAAGCTCCCCGAGGGCTACCTGCCCGTGCGCATGGACGCCGACAACGGCTCCGAGGTCGAGCAGGAGATCCTCTACCCGGTCAACCCCGGCAGCGTGTACCACCTCACCAAGACGCTCGACCAGCTCCTGTTCGCGTTTTATGCCAAGAACGACGAGCTGCGCATCACCGATCTGCACCAGGGCATCGTCTGGGGCACGCAGACGCCGGAGACGAGCCTCGACGAGCGGCTGGTCAACCGCTTCGACTACGACGGCGACTACGGCACGGTGCTCAACCGCTTCCTCATGCAGGCGGCCATCGGCTACCCGCTCACCGTCCACGGCACCGGCGGCCAGACGCGGGCCTTCATCCACATCCGCGACACCGTGAAGTGCATCGAGCTCGCGGTCGAGGCGCCGCCCGAGCGCGGCGCGCGCGTGCGCATCTTCAACCAGATGACCGAGGTCCACCGGGTCATCGACCTCGCGGGCCTCATCAGCCGGCTGACCGGTGCGGAGATCGACCTGGTCGCCAACCCGCGCAAGGAGGCGAGCCACAACGACCTGCTCGTCGACAACGGCAACCTGCTCGAGCTCGGCCTCGAGCCCGTGACGCTGGAGGACGACCTCCTGCAGGAGGTCACCGACATCGCCCAGCGCTACATGCACCGCTGCGACCCCGAGCGCATCCCCTGCCGCTCGCTGTGGGTCTCCCACGCGGAGGAGGCGCCTGAGACCGTGCCCGCTGCGGAGTAGCGCTCGGTGCGATTTCCGCGCGGTGGGAGCTTCGCAACGCGCGATGCGTTTACGTTCCTCCGAGGGGTGGAGGTTTCGTAAATCACCGCCCGCGCCCGCGCCCCTCGCCCGGGAGGGTGCTCGGCCCGACGTGCTCGTCGAGCCAGGCGTTGATCGGCTCGGCGGCCCGCCAGGTCGCGGCAACGTGGTCAAGCGCCGCCCCGCGTCCGATGCCCTCCGTGCCCGTGAGCCTGGCGCCCGCGATCAGGGCCCTGCGTCGCAGCAGCGCGCCTGCAGGCCGCCGCGGACCCCGGCCTCGTAGAGGTCGCGCGTGGCGGAGAAGTACGCCTTCGAGTTGTCGCGCTCGAGTCCGGCGAACCAGGCGAACACGGCGGGCGGAAAACCGTCGAAGGCCACGTCGCTACTCGGCGTCGGCCAGCACGAGCCGCGTCCCGTAGGAGGGCTCGCCCTCGCGCACGTACAGGGCGTTGAGCTCGCGCAGGGTGTAGCGCTCGCTTGCGACCACGACCGTCCGGCCGCCGTCGAGCACGGCCTCGACCACGGCGGCCTCGCGCGCGCCGAGGTGCACGATCGTCACGGACATGCCGGTGCGGGGAAGCCGGCGGCTCACGGAGCGTACGCCGGCAGCCGCAGTGCGAAGGACGCCCCTTGGGCGCTCGGCTCGACGGTCACGTCGCCGCCGCTGGAGCGCGCAAGGCGGCGGGCGAGTGGGAGGCCGAGCCCGGCGCCGCCCGTCGTGCTGCGCCCGGGCGCGAACAGCTCCTCGGCCTCGGCGCCGTCGAGCCCGGCGCCGTCGTCCTGCACGGCGATGACGACGGCGGCGGGTCCGGCCTGCAGCTGCACCGTCACCCGCCCCGCGGCGTGGTGGATCGCGTTCTCGATCAGCGGGTGGAGCGCCTGGGCGAGGACCGCGCTGTCGGTGAGCGCCGCGATCCGGCCGGCGGGCGCGTCGACCACCACAGCGATGCCGTGCGCCTCGGCCTCGGGGCGCGTGGCGGCGACGACGTCGGCGACCGGCTCGGCCGGGTCGCAGGCGCCGGGGGCCGTGGTGCCGTCGGCGCGCGCGGTCGAGAGCAGCGTGTCGATCACCGTGGCCATGCGGTCGGTGCCGGCCATCACGTTGCGCAGGGCCTCGCGGCGGTCCTCGTCGGACTGGCCCTCGCCCAGCGCGAGCTCGGCCTCCATGCGCACGCCGGTCAGCGGGGTGCGGAGCTCGTGGGCGACCTCGGCCGAGAAGCGCTGCTCGTGGCGCAGCGCCGCGTCGAGCCGGCCGAGCAGCCCGTCGAGCGTCGAAGCGAGGCCGGTCAGCTCGTCGTGCGGATCCCCGAGGGCGAAGCGCCGGTGCAGGTCGTGCTCGCTCCAGTCGGCGGCCCGCTCGGTCATGTCGGCGACGGGTCGCAGCGCCGCGCCGACGGCGCGCCGCGCCAGCAGCCCGGTCGCGAGCAGGACGAACAGGGCGAGGATCCCCGTGCCGACCCTCGCGGCGTGCTCCGTGCGCTCGTACGGCGCGAGGGCGAGACCCACGACGACGGTGCCGGCGCGGCGCCTGCCGCCCCGCCCGAAGGCGGGCACGCCGAGCAGGCGCGTGTGCTCGGCGATCGTGCGCTCGGTCGGGGCGTCCACGCCGGCGAGCTTGCGTGCCGCCTCCTGGACCGACGCGCGGGCGACCCCGCGCTCGAGCACGGAGTGTCCGCTGAAGATCCAGCTCGCCTGATCCAGCGCCCCGGGGTTGGTGTCCTCGGCGACGCGCAGGCGCCCGCCGTCGGTCTCGAGCGTCGCCAGCACGGCCTCCGAGCGGTCTCGCAGGACCGCGGATGCGTCGCCTGAGAGCGAATGCGCGAGCGCGAGGTTCAGCGCGACGCTGACCAGCGCGAGGCCGAGCCCGACGACGACGACGGACGCGAGCGTCACGCGCCCGCGCAGGTTGAGGCGTCGTCTCATCGCAGCACGTACCCGACCCCGCGGGCCGTGGCGATCTCCTCGGCGGCCTCGAGCTCGCGCAGCTTGCGACGCAGGCGCCCGATGTAGGTGTCCAGCGTGTTGTCGTGGACGATCGCGCCGTCCGGCCACGCGGCGGCGACGAGCTCGCGGCGGCGGACCACCGCCCCGGGGCGCGCGGCGAGGGTGGCCAGCAGCCGGAACTCAGTCGGCGTGAGCGCGACCAGCGCCTCGCCGAAGCGCGCCCCGTGGGCGGCGGGGTCCAGCCGCAGCCCCGTCGACGGCGCCGGCGGCTCGGCCTCGGCGCGCTTGAGCAGCGCGCGCACGCGGACGATCAGCTCGGCGAGCGCGAACGGCTTGACGAGGTAGTCGTCGCCGCCGGCGTGAAACCCGGAAAGCCGGTCGGTGAGCGCCGCGCGCGCCGTCAGGAAGATCACCGGCGCCCCGACCCCCTGCGCGCGCAGCGCCTGGCAGACGTCGCGGCCGTCGGCGTCGGGCAGGCCGATGTCGAGCACGAGCAGGTCAGGAGCGCAGATGGCAAAGCGCTCGACGGCGGCGCGGCCGGAGCCGACGGCGTCGACCTCGAAGGCCTCCGCCTTCAGGGCGCGGCTGAGCAACGAGCGCAACTCGGCGTCGTCCTCGCAGATCCCGATGCGCGCGACAGCCACCGTCCGCTCAGCCTACCGTGGGAAACCCCGCGTCTATGCAGGGCGTTCAGGATCGGTTCAGGGCCCGGCAGGGACGCTCAGCGCATGCGCCGCATGACGCTCCACGTCCTCGCGTCATGCGGCGCAGCCCCCTTCGGCGTCGTCGCCTGCATGCTGGTAGCGCTGGTCCTGCGCGCGCCCTACCTGCACGCGACCCTCGGCATCGACGAGGGCGGGCTGACCTACATCGCCCAGCACTGGGGCAGCGGCCACGGCTCCCTCTACGGCAGCTACTGGGTGGACCGGCCGCCGCTGCTGCTGGCGCTGTTCCGCCTTGCCGGGCTCGGCGGCGCGTCCGGCGTGCACGTACTCGGCGCCGTCGCCGCGGTGGCGCTGGTCGGCCTGGTCTTCGCGCTCGGCCGCGAGCTCGGCGGCACCGTCACCGGGCTGGGCGCGGCGCTGCTCGCCGCCCTGCTGACGGGTTCGGCGGCCATCGACGCGGTGCACACGCCCGCGGAGCTGCTCGCCGCCGTGCCCTCGACCGCCTCGCTGCTCGCGCTGCTCATCGCGCACCGCACAGGCCGCCTGCGCTGGGTCGCCGCGGCGGGCGCGCTCGCGGTGTGCGCGCTGTTGATCAAGCAGTCCTTTCTCGACGCGGGCGCGGCCGGGGCCGTCTTCGTGCTCGTCGCCGGTCCCGGTCGCCTGCGGCGCTCATTCGCCTACGCGGCCGGGGTCGCGGTGCCCCTGGCCGCGGTGCTGGCGTGGACGGTCGCGGCGGACGTTCCGCCCGGCCGGCTCATGTACGCGCTGGTCGGCTTCCGCCTCGACGCGATCACGACCTTGGCGGGCTCGAGCATCCCGCTCGCCTCGCGCGTCTCGGGCCTCGCGCTGCCCGTGCTGGGCTCGGGGCTCGTTGTCGTGCTCGTGGTCGCCGGCGCCGGGCTGGTGCAGCTGCGCCGCGAGCGCGTGGTGGCCATCACGCTCACCGCGTGGCTGGCGGCCGCGGTGCTCGGCGTGCTCGGCGGGGGCAGCTACTGGCCGCACTACCTGATCGAGCTCGTCGCGGTGACAAGCGTCGCCGCCGCCTACGCGCTCACCCAGCTGCGACCGGTGCTGCGCCGCGCCGCCCTCGCCACCGCCGTGGGGTTCGCCGTCCTGGGCTCCGTGGCCGCCACCGTCGCCTTTCAGCGAGACCCGCCACACCGCACCGAGCTGCGGATCGCCGGCTACCTGCGCGCCCACGCGCAGCCAGGGGACACGCAGTACGTGATGTACGCCCGCGCCAACATCGCCTTCTACAGTCGGCTGCCGAGCCCCTACCCGTACGCGTGGAGCCTGATGGTGCGCGCCCTGCCGGGGGCGCGGGCGCGACTGCACGCCCTGCTGCGCTCGCCGCGACGCCCCACCTGGCTCGTCGTGTGGCAGGACGACGACACGTGGCAGCTCGACCGCCGCGCGCGGGTCGACCGGGCCATGCACGCGGGGTACCGGCGGGTCGCGATCGTCGGCGGCAAGCCGATCTACCACCGCACGGGCCGGGAGCGCCCAGCGCCGCTCTAAGCCTGGATCCAGGCTAAGGGCTCAGACGAGCGACGGCGCGAGCGTCTCGCGGATGACGCGGTTGGCCCCGGCCGGCTGCGTGAAGCGCTCGAAGGCCTCCGTGGAGCCGGCGGGGAAGCGCAGGTCGCTGCGGCGGTACTCCGTCACCATCTTCGCCTTGTCGGCCGCCACCACGGCGTAGCCGTGGTCGCGGCCGTTGTACTGCTGGATCCAGTGGGCGTCGGTGCGCGCTTCGGCCTCGGGCTTGTCGAGCCCCGGCGAGGTGACCGAACCCGCGACGTACTCCACGCCGGCCGGCAGGCGGTTCGGGTCAGTCGCCACCGCCGCGAAATCGGTCCCGAGCAGGCTGCACAGGAACACGTGTGCGTCGCCGGTGAAGAAGACGACGTCGCGCAGGCCGGCGCGCTCGATCTCCGAGAGCAACCGATCGCGGTCGGCCGGGTAGCCGTCCCACTGATCGAGGGATTCGCCCGTGCCAAACGGATCCTGCGCCACGACCACCTGCTGCGCCACGATCTTCCACTGCGCCGAGGACTTCTTGAGGCCGTCGATCAGCCAGCGGAACTGCCGCTCGTCGAGGATGTGGCGGGGCAGCCCGTCCCCGTCGCCGGTCCGGTCCTGGCGGGTGTCGAGCAAAAAGACCTCGGCCACGGAGCCGAAGGACAGCGACTTGTAGATGCGGTGGCGCTCGTCCGGGAAGACCATGCGCGGAAGCCACTCGAACGCCGCTCGGTAGCCGGCGACGCGTTGAGAGAGCGACGGCGCGGGGTTGTTCTGGGAGTAGTTGTTGGCGACCTCGTGATCGTCCCAGACATGGGCGATCGGGAGCATCCGGTGCAGCTCGCGCAGGCCCGCGTCGGCACGATAGAGACGGTACTTCTCCCGGTAGGAGGCAAGGTCGTTGGCATCGAGGTGATCCAGCCGAATGGCGCCCGCGGGCACGCGGCCACGCTCGTAGATGTAGTCGCCGAGGAAGGTGTACATGTCCAGATCCTCCTGCGCGGCGTTCGCATGCGGGCTGAAGTACCCGTGGGCATAGTGCTGGCACGAGGAGAACGCGAGGCGCAGCGGCGTGTTGGAGCCCGGCGCCGGCCGGGTGCGGGTGCGGCCGACCGGGGAGTGGCTCGTCGAGGAGTGCCACAGGTAGAAGTACTGCGTGTGCGGCTTCAGGCCGCCTATGCGCGCCTTCAGGGTCCCGTTGATGCCGCGCCCGGTCGGGACGACCGCCGTGGCCACGACGTGGTCCATCCCCTTGTCGGTGGCGACGATCAGGCGCGCACCCGACCGCGGCCGCGCTGTCTGGATCCGCGACCAGAAGGTCACCGCCGTCGGGCCCGGCTCGCCCGAGGCGACGCCGTCGAGGAAGCGGCCCGGCCCGATGCCGGCGCGCGTCGACGTCAACCGCCCCCAGGCGGGCGGCACGGCGGCGGTCAGCCCCGCCGCGGTCGCGGCGACCACGAGCTCCCGTCTGGTGGTCGGCCGCACTACTTGCGCAGCCTTCCGTGCACCCGGGTGCGCACGGCGAGCCGCCTGCCGAGCCGCGACACCCCGTTGACCGCCAGGCGGTAGCGGCCCGGCTTGAACGTCAGCAGCCGCGGCAGGCGGGGGGCCCCGCGTCCGGGCTTGAGCCTGATGACGCGGCCCTTGGCGTAGATGTGGCCGCGTGGCCCGTAGAGCCGCAGCTCGGCGTCGCAGACCGACGAGCCGCGCACCCGGATCGAGACCGGGACCCGCTTGAAGCGGTTGAAGTCCCCGGCCCTGCCCGTGAGCGTCGAGCCGGTAATGCGCGCCTGCTCGACGTCTGCCCGGGTGCAGGCCGACGGAAAGCCGCCGCCGGGGCCGTACGGCGTCGGGTCAAAGCCGCCCGGCCCGCCGTCGATCACGGTCGCGCGGGCGCCCGGCCCGACGTCGACGGTCGCCTCCTCGCCCCCAATGGTCCGCTCGGTGCCCAAGCGCAGCCAGACGGGCCGCCTCTTGAACACGGGCACCGCCAGCTGCAGCGAGCCGCGCCCTTCGCGGTTGACGCAGTCCAGGACGTTCTCGCCGCTCGGCCGGGTCCCCGCGTAGGCCGTCAGCGTGACGGCGGAGGAGCCTGTCACCGTGATCAGGCGCTTGCCGGTGCTGCCCGGCACGATCCGCCGCCAGACCGAGCCGAGGCTCGGGCACGGCGCCTCGGCCGGATCCTCCTCGCTGATCGTCGCCCCCGCGAGGGCGACGACGCTCTCCCCCGAGGCCCGGACGCGCGGCGTGTCGGGGGCGGCCTGGTCGCCTCGCGGCGTGCCGACGACCTCGCGCTGGTGGGCCTCGAGGCTGACGAGCGCCTGCTCGTCGGCCGCGGAGCCCACCGGGCCGCGGCGGCCGACCTGGACGAGCACGGGATGCCCGGCTGCGACCAGCAGCGTGACGGCCGAGGTCGGCTCCTCCGCGGCGTCGGAGCCGCCGGCGCCGACGCCGTCGCAGACGTTGGGCTCGCTCGTCTGGGTCTGGGCAGACCTCGCGACGGGGGCAGGGGCGGGCGGCGGCGGTGGTGGCAGGGGCGGGGGCAGCACCGCCGGCTGCACGAAGGCCGCGAGGTCCAGGACGTCGAGCGTGGCCCCTGAAGCCTCGACCGTCAGCTCCCGCGGCGTGAGGGCCTCAGGGATCCGGTACCAGACCGTGCGGGCGAAGGAGCCACGGCCCAGGCAGCGGGGGACACCCGGGTCTGCGGTGGCGTCGTGCAGCTCGGCGAGCGCCTGCAGCTGCTGCGGCACCCCGCCGGCGGCGGTGTAGGGCGCGAAGGCGCCCGCGCCGGCCGGCGAGTCGTTGGGGGGACGGAGGGCCATGGCGGGCGCCACGCCCAGCGTGCCCGGGCAGACGACCACGACGGCGGCGAGAAGGAGACGGCCCGGCATCGACGGGGCATTGAACCCGGTCGCGCCGACGGAGTTCCGGTCAGGCGGCGAAGACGGCGCGTCAGCCTGGATCCACCGACGATCGGCGGTGTCATGGCGGCGCAGGCCGAGTCAGACGTCGTCGTGACGCCGCCGGGATCGGTGTGGATCCAGGCTGAACGGCCCGCGCGCGCGAGGGTCGGCTGAGCAGGTCGAGCGTCGTCTGCCAGAACTCGCTTGCTTGGCGTCGCCGGTAGGACGCGCTCGACCGTCGATGGATCCGGATGAGCGGAGGGGTCTACTGGACGCGGGGGGCGCGGGTCGGCGGGGGCGGGGGCGGCGGTTGGGTCTGGCGGCCCTGGACTCGGGCTTGAACTTCGGCGAGGTCGATCTCGCCCTGCATGATGGCAGCGACGGCATAGCCGGCTGCGGCGCCGAGCGCGCAGAGGATCGCTTCGCCGAAGCCGAAGCCGATCCATGCGGCCACCGTTGCGAAACCGATCAGCGTCGCAAACTGCTTGGCGTTCATCTAGGAAAGCTCCCTTCGGGTCTTGGCGTCGAAGCCCGCCAGGGTCACGTGGACGGGCAGGTCAGGCAAGCCGTGTTCGCGGATCGCGGCGCGGACGCGGTCGCGGACGTCGACAAGCGCGTCGGGCAGGTCCTGTGCCCGAGACATCGCTACATCCACCGCAATGGCGTCGGTCTCGAAGCGCCCGGTGGCGCTGGTGACGGCTCGATCGCGGGTGGCCGCGGTCTCGGCGATCCGCTCGACGGCACGCGGAGCGACGGCCAGATCACCGTTGTCGTGGCCGAGCTCGAGGGTGTGTCGCGCCAGATACGGGCGCGGAAGCTCCTTGAACGCCAGCGGCAGGAAGATCAGCGCCGCGAGCAGGCCGCCGCCGATGAGGATCAGGCGCTTCCACAGCGGCTCGCCGACGTCGTCGGGCGTGAGTTCGGCGAGGAAGTCATACGCGGTCCGGTAGCCGCTGATCAGGTTGATGGTGTGCGGGTCGGTCCCGAGCGCCAGCAGCACGAGCATCAGGCCGTACCAGACGAGCGCCAACGCGATCAGCAGGGTGACGACACGGCCCACGAGGGCGAGGCGGGGGGTCCGCAGCCGCAGCCGCTGGCGAAGCATCACGCCACCCGGTTGCCGCGCTCGGCGTCGCGAACGTCGACTCTGGCGTTGAGCGCAAACGGGCCCGTGAGCGTCGTGAGCCGGTCGACGACCGTCGTCTCCAGCTGGTCGGCGTCAGCGGCGCGGATGCGGTGCGCCCGAACTCGGAGCGTTCCGCCGCCGCGCCGCCGCGACTTAGCCTTGACGTTCGCGTCGGCGATGCCGCGGACCTGACCGACCAGCGACTCGGCGGCCTGGCCCAGGGCTCTGCGTCGAGCGTTCACCGTCCCCGCCTCATCGGTGCGCAACGACACCGTGCGCTCGCGGCGCGGCACCAGTATTCCCGCCAACAGCAGAACGCCCAGCAGGACGGCGCCCAGGCCGGCGAGTGCCGCGACCCAGTTAACCGCGCCGGTTTCGAGGTCGCGCAAGCCGTGGCCGACGGTGTCGCGCAGGTCGGCGAGATGCGACCAGTCAGCGAGCTGCGGCAACGACAAGCCGGTGAGCCCGGACTGGATGCTGAAGATCGCGACGGTCAGGCCGGCGAGCCCGAGCAGCAACAGCAGCAGGAACGTGATCAGCCGGGCCAGCGCGCGCAGCAGGATCACGACGTCTCCTCGAGATCCTCGAAGCGGACGTCGATAGCTCGCAGCTGCGCCGCGAGCCCGAGCCGCCTCGCGCGCCGATCTATCGCCGCGCGAACACGCCCGGCCAGGAGGTGCAAAGGGACGGGGCGGGCCACGAGTCGCAGCGACACGTCGTAGCCGTCCGGCGCGGCCGCGGCCGCGGTCACTCCCACCAGAGGCCCGGTCCGGTCGAAGGTGGCGTGTCGGCCGACCGGGCCGCCGTGCCCGGCCACGACACCATCGACTGCCAGCGCGGCCTCCATCGCCGCGTGCGCAAGACGCACGCGGACGCTGGCGGGCACCGACGGCGCAGCGACAGGGTCGGGGGCCGGTACGGTCATCGACGTCAGGCGACGCGCTGCTCGTCGGGCTGCTCGTCGTCGCCCGGGAAGTGCAGGTCGTTGACCGCAATGTTGACTTCGGTGACCTTCAGGCCAGTAATGCCCTCGATGCGCTTGCTGATGTTCTCACGCAGCTGGTTGGCGATCTGGGGAATCGACTCGCCGTACTCGACGATCGCCGTGAGATCCACCACCGCCTCGCGCTCGCCGACCTCGACGTTGACGCCCTGCGAGCGCTGATCGCCAAGCCCGACGCGTCCGGTGACCGATCCCACGGCCCGGGCGACGCCTCCGCCGAGCTCGTAGACGCCGGGCACTTCGCGGGCAGCGATTCCCGCCACCTTCGCAACCACCGCGTCGGCGATCGATGTCGTGCCACGATCGGACTGCAGCGGCCCCGCTTCCTCCCCGCCACCGGGAACAACCGCAGTACCCGGCGTCTTCTGCGTCGTATCTTCGTGTTGCTGTGTGCCACTTTGTGCCATCTAAACTCCTTCTAGGACGTGTGGGGAGCCGCTACCCATACCGCGACGGAACATACGGCGCCCCGCTTCAGTGGCGCGCAAACGTTCAACGGCCAGCCGCCTGGGATGGCAACGTGTTCCCCCTCGGGTGGGCTCAGCGGGGCGCTGGCGCGACCGGCGCTCATCCGCTTGTAGCCGATCAACAGCAGAACCGTGCCGATGATCGCACCCGACCAGGCCCCCGAGGTCGAATGTGTCGTTGCCGCCGATGTTGAGGAGTTCGGTGAAAATAGGAACGCCGAGGACCGGCCCTCCAAGCTCAGCCCAGCGCGCCCGCGGGCAGCACGTAGCGCAGCGGCTCGCGCGGGCTTGCCCCGATGGCCTCGCCGGCGCGGGACCCGTGCAGGCCGCGCGACTTCGACGCGGCCACGGCGGCCGCCTCGGGCTGGCCGTCGTGGGCCGTGATCCACGCCACGACCGCCGTGAAGTCCTCGCCCTCGGCCAGGATCGCCGCGCGCTCGATCACGGCGCCGCCCGAGCGGTGGGGGCGGGCCAGGCGGGTCACCAGCGTCTGGATCTTCTCATCGTCCATCCCCTGACCGTACTCCCTTCGCGGCGCTTCGCCCATACGCTCGTCCTGATCGTGTCAGAGCACCTGGCCCTTTCCGACGTGGCGCGCCTGCGCCGGACCTCCGGGTTCGTCGTGCTCGAGGGCTTTCACGCGCTCAAGCACGCGGTGCGCTTCGGCGCCGAGGTCGTGGGCGCGTGGACGGCCGACTCGGAGGCGCTCGAGGCGCTGCGGGCCCGCCTGGCGCCGGACATCGCCTTCGACGTCGCCGGGGTCGGCCTCGCGGAGCTGGCCGCCGTCGTCCCCCGCGCGCAGGTCGTGGCGGTCGCCCGGCGCCCACCCCAGCGCGCACCGGCCGACCTGCTCGCCGACACCGGCCCGGACCCCGTCGTCCTGCTGGAGGATCCGCGGCATCTCGGCAACCTCGGGGCGTGCGTGCGGGTCGCCGCCGCGGCCGGCGCGGCGGCGCTGCTCACGACGGGGCGCCTGGACCCGTGGCACCCGGACGCCCTGCGGGGCAGTGCCGGGCTGCACTTCGCGCTGCCCGTGCACCGGCTGCGCTCCCTGCGGACCGGCGATCGCCCGCTCGTGGCGCTGGACCCCGGAGGCGAGCCGCTCGGCCCGGGCGCCGAGCTTCCGCCGCGGGCCGTGCTCGCGTTCGGGACCGAACGGGACGGGATCTCCGAGGCGCTGCTCGCCCGCGCCGACGCCCGGGTGGCGCTGCCGATGGCGCCCGGCGTCTCCAGCCTGAATCTCGCCACCGCGGTGGCCGCAGTGCTCTTCCGGCGCCGTTAGGCCGCGGGGCCGGCGGCATCCGGTCAGCCTGGCGCGCGCCGTGAGCGCGAGCCCGTGCCGAGCTCAGGAACTCGTCGAGGCCCCCGCGGGCCTCGCTGCGCACCCGCTGCGCACGATCGGGGTCCAGCCGAGCAGCAACCCGACCGGACCGAGCGCCTGGCGAGCGCGGGCATGAAGGAAGAAGGCGTCGCGGTGCCATGACCGGTCAGGCTCGGGCGGAGCCGGCGCACTGTCGTCGCCGGCCCCATCCCGAGTCTCATGCGACAGCTGCGCCCCCGCTGTGGTGGCGTGACTGCCGTGTGGACGCCGGCCGCCGCGTCGTGCGCCTCGGAGGCCGGGGTCTCCCGAGGCGGTAGGCAGCGGCGTCCCTCGCACGTCTCATCGTGGTGCGAAATTGTAGATCTCCCAGACGGTCGCGGCCGGAGGGTCGCTGGCGCTGGCAAACGCGGTGACCTCCCGGCCCGTGAGCTGCTCGACGGTCTCGATGAAGGTCTTCCGCGTAGCCATCTGAAAGAACGAGCGCGTCTCCTGCACGCGCATCTGCTCGCCGATCTCGACCAGCGCCAACTCGGCAGGAAGCAGGGCCTCCTCGAGGATGCACACCAGCGTGTCCTCGGTCGCAAAGCCCGACCGGGCTCGCGTCGGGCCCCGGCCGAAATGCTCCTTGTGCAACGCGACGAGCGCGTTGGGACATTCATCAAGAGACTCTTGCCGGGCGCGTCTGACACTTTGCCCGAGAGCTGCGACACTTCCGTCATGATTGTCCCCTTTGCCTTCCCCTCCTGGTATGGGCCGCAAAGAAAGCCGGAGGACGAAAACGGGAGAACCCCAAGCAGCTGCTACAAGCCCCAGTGTAGGCGTTTAGCTCTACACTGGTGTACGGCACGTCGTCGGGAGGGACGAAGCGTCGCGTCGCGCGGAAGGCCACCCGAGATCTCCGCAGGGGGATCGACCGGGGCCCCGGATTCAAGTCTTTTAACTGATTCTGGAGGGCCCATGCGTCAACCAGCGCTTCCCGCGACCTTCACCTGCGACGTCAGACCTGACCGCGAGCGCGTGATCGTTCATCTGTGCGGCGAGCTCGACCTTATCTGCGCGCCCGAAGTGCAGCAGGCCCTCGAAGAGCTGCTCAGCGCCGGGTTCGAGCACATCGTGGTCGACCTGCGCCAGCTGCGCTTCCTCGACTCCACGGGGCTGAGCGCCCTGCTCGCAGCCAACCACTCCGGGCGTGAACGCGGCTGTGATCTGACGCTTATCCGCGGACCGGATGCGGTTCAACGCATCTTTGAGATCACCGGGCTCGAAGCCGAGTTCGCCTTTCAGTCCGCGAGGTTCGTCGCATGAGCGTGCCGGTGAGTCTCGTCTGCGACAGCGTCCCCACCGTCAGCCTGCTGCGCGTGGATCGCGAGCTGCACGACGCGGTTCCCGAGGCCGAGCGCGCGCTCGCCCAGCGCTTCCTGGTCACGCCCCGGCACGACCTGCCCGCCGGGAGCTGGTCGCCGGCGTCGTTTGCGATCGACCATCGCGCGTCCGCTGCCGTGCTATTGATCGAGGGCATCGTGATCAGGGACGTCGTCGTGGCCGGTCGGGCGAGCGCGCATCTGTTCGGCCCCGGGGACGTCCTGTGGCCGTGGCGCGAGATCGACACCGTGCTGGCCATCACCTCCCGGTGGACCTGCAGCACGGGCGGCGCCGCCATCGCCGTCCTCGACGAGCGCTTCGACACGGCCGCGCGGAAGTGGCCGGCGCTTTCGGCCGTCATCCAGGAACGCCTCGCGACGCAGCTCGACAGCCTCGCGCTGCGGACGGCGATCACCGCCCTGCCGCGCGCCGACCAGCGCATCCTCGCCTTGTTGTGGCAGCTGGCCGACCGCTGGGGGGTCGTGACCCCCGACGGCGTGGTCGTCCGGCTCGCCCTGACCCACGAGCTCATCGGGCGACTTGTCGGCGCCAAGCGACCGACCGTCAGCCTCGCGCTCCACGTCCTCGCGGCCGACGGCGCGCTGCGGCGAGACCCACGGGGCGCCTGGTGCCTGGCTCGCGACTCCTACCGCCAGCTCGACTGGGGAATGGCTGCGGCGGCCGCCCACCGGTCACCTGCCGTCGCCAGCGCCGGGTAACGCCTTCGGCCGGTCGGCG
>JBBQBV010000014.1:0-40651 GCA_038318085.1 Solirubrobacterales bacterium | reverse complement strand
CCTGCGCTGGATCCTCGCGGCACAGCTGCGCCGCCGCCGACCCCGCGACCCGGGCGATCCGCTCGGAGATGCCCTCGAGCGCCTCGCCCAGCACCCGCAGCGCGTGGAGCTGGCGTTCTCAGACCGCGAGCCGCTGCGCGACGAGCTCGCCCGCAGCGGGCGACTGGCGGAGCTCTCTCGCCGCGGGGTCCGCGTGCACGCGCTGCCCTACCACAGCCATACGCTCAAGCCGCTCGGGGCGCAGGCCGCCGCCGGCGCCCTGCTCGACGACGTGCTCGGCCGCGCCTTCGCCTCCTAAGGGCTTGGCGTGCTCCGGGAGCGCCAGCGCAGCGCCAGCCGGGCGCCCGTCAGGACCGCCGGCGCCAGCGGGCCGGGCCCGGCGACGACGCGCACGACCAGCGGGCGGTCGATCGCCCCGTACCAGTACTTGTACGGCTCGGCGCCGCGACCGAAGTCGTAGCGCCGCCGCCCGGCCGCGATGCTCGTGCGGATGCCGTGGCCGATCGCGATCTTGCCGAGCCCGAGACTGGTCGCCGCCGGGTCGAAGCCGCCGAGGTACCAGTGGAAGGCGTCCGCGTCGGCGAAGTTCACGTAGGTCCCCACGACGGTGCCGTCGCGCGCGAACTCCCACACCAGCCCGGTCCCCGAGGGCACGAGCCGGCGCAGGCAGTCGAGCATGAAGCCCGCGAAGCGCGGCGAGAGGTGGTCGGGGTCGATCGCCCTCCCCGCCGCCTCCCACTGGCGGCGCCTGAAGCTCTGCCAGCGCTGCAGGACGGCCGGCAGCTCCTCGACGTCGGTCACCTCCCGCAGCACGACCTCCCCGCTGTCGAGGCGGCGCAGGTGCCTGCGGAGGTTCTGGCGGTGGCTGCCCGCGAGCCCGGCCAGGTACTCGTCGAAGGAGGCCGGGAGCTCGATCGCCGGGGCGAGGATCGGCGGCCGCGCGAGCGACCGCAGGCCGGCCGCGTCGAGCGCCGCGACGACCGCCGAGCCCGGCGGCGGGCAGCGCAGGATCCAGGCGTCCCAGCCGCGCACGCGCTCGCGCAGCGCCTCGGCGATGACGGCGAGCGCCGCGTCGCACGTGCCGGGAAGGCAGAGCACGTCCCAGTAGTCGCCGGGCTCCATGCCCAGCGGCTCCATGATCCGCAGCGGCCCCCGGCGCCGCACGACCAGCGGGGCCAGGGCCACCAGCCGGCCGGCCTCGCGCACGCAGACCAGCCGCGCACGCACGCCGTCGCCGCCGTAGTGCGACCACCAGGCGGCCGCCCAGCCCGGCGACATGAACGGCGTGACCTGCGGGTGGGCGGCGTACAGGTCGCCCCACTCTGCCAGGAGCGCCTCCGGCGGCCCCTCGTGCAGCACGACGTCCACGGCGCGCAGCTTGTCAGGTTACGCTCGCAGGCGAATGTCGCCGACCCACGATGCGCCCGGCGCGATCGACGTCTCCGTCCTCACGCCGGTCCTCAACGGCGAGCGCCAGCTCACCGACGCCGTCGCGGGCATGCTCGCCCAGACGTTCGCGGGCACGCTCGAGTTCCTCTTCGTCGACGGCCGCTCGCAGGACGCCAGCCGGGAGATCCTCGCCGAGCTGGCGGCCGGCGACGCGCGCATCCGCGTGCTCGACAACCCGGCGCGCAGGATCCCCCACGCGCTCAACCTCGGCCTGAACGCGGCGCGCGGGGAGTTCGTGGTGCGCATGGACGCCCACACGCGCTACCCGTCCGACTACGTCCGGCTCGGGGTCGAGCGCCTGCGCCGCGGGGACGCCGTCCACGTGAGCGGCCCACAGATCGCGCTGGGCGACGGGACCTGGTCGCGCCGCGTGGCGCTCGCCCTGCAGACGCCGCTGGGCGCGGGCGGGGCGGGCCACCGCCGCGCCGCGGACGCCGAGCACGAGGTCGACTCCGGCTTCACGGGCGTGTGGCGGCGCGAGACGCTCCTCGCCGCGGGCGGCTGGGACGAGCAGGCGCTCTTCGACGAGGATGGGGAGCTCGCGGCCCGGCTGAGCGCCGCGGGCGGACGCCTGGTCTGCGTCCCGGCGATGGCGGCCGAGTACCTGCCGCGCGACTCGCTCGCACGCCTGGCCGAGCAGTACTGGCGCTACGGCGGCGCACGGATCTACACCGCGAGGCACCACCCCGGCAGCCTGCGACCGTCCCAGCTGCTGCCGCCCGCCGTGGCCGCGACCGCGCTGCTCGCCCTCGGCGGCCCGCTGCGCGGGCCGGCGCGCGCGGGATTGGCGCTGTACGCGGGCGCCCTGGTCGCCGCGGCGGCGCGCGCCGCGCGCGCGGCGCCGCCGGCCGACGCGGCCGCGCTGCCGGCGGTGCTCGCCACGATGCACCTGGCCTACGGCGCCGGCGTGCTCGCCGGGTCGGTGCGCCACGGCCCCCCGGTCGCGGCGGTCGCAGCCGCCGTGCGCCGCCTGGCGGCGCGCTGAGACCCCGATGCGCCTCGCCGCCTACGAAGACTCGATCTACTCGCGCGCCGACGGCGTCCTGTCCGTGCACCAGGCGTTCCCGCGCTTCATGTTCGAGCTGGCCGCAGAGGTGGACGAGCTCGTGGTGCTGGGCCGGCTCGACCCCGAGCCGGGGCGCTCGCACTACGCGCTGCCCGACACCGCCGAGTTCGTGGCGCTGCCCTTCTATGCCTCGCTCACGCAGCCGCTCGACGTGCTGAAGGCGATCGCCGGCACGCTCCGCCGCTTCTGGGCGGTGCTCGGCCGCGTCGACGCGATCTGGCTCAACGGGCCGTCGCCCGTCGCCCTGGCGATCGTCCCCCTGGCGGCGCTGCGGCGGCGGCGCATCGTGCTCGGCGTGCGCCAGAACACCGTCGAGTACGCCCGCAGCCGGCATCCGGGCAACCTGCCGGCGCAGGCCGCCCTGCGTGCGCTGGAGGTGGCCTGGCGGCTCGCGGCCCGGTTCGCGGGCGTCACCGCCGTCGGCGACGAGATCGCCGGGCTCTACCGCCGGTCGCGCGGCGTGCACGCCCTGAGCGTGTCGCTCGTCGCCGAGCGCAGCATCGCCGGCCCCGAGGTCGCCGCCGCGCGCGACTACGGCGGCGAGATCCGCGTGTTGAGCGTCGGCCGCCTCGAGACCGAGAAGAACCCGCTGCTGCTCGCCGACGTGCTGCGGGGACTCGTCGACGGCGGCGGCTCGTGGCGGCTGCAGGTGGTCGGCGAGGGCGGGCTGGCGGACGACCTGCGCGAGCGCCTGGACGCGCTGGCGGTCGGCCACCTCGCCGAGCTGCTGGGCTACGTGCCGTTCGACGCCGGGCTCGAGGACCTGTACCGCGCGGCGCACGTGTTCCTGCACGTCTCCTGGACCGAGGGGCTTCCGCAGGTGCTGCTCGAGGCGTTCGGAGCCCGCCTGCCGGTCGCGGCCACGGACGTCGGCGGCGTCCGCGCGCTCGCCGAGGCCGCCGCGGTGCTCGTACGTCCAGGGGACGCGGGGGCCGCCGCCGCCGCGGTGCGCGCGCTCGCCGAGGACGCCGCGCTGCGCGAGCGGCTGGTGGCGGCGGGCCTGGACCGCGTGCGCGAGCGCACCAGCGAGGCGGAGGTGCGCCGCCTGGCCGCGTTCATCGCAGGGTGCTGAGCGGGCGCCGCGAGAGGTTCAGCAGCGCCGGCCCCAGGGCCAGCAGCAGGAACACGGGCTTCGAGTACACCTCCGAGGAGAAGAAGGCCGACGCCAGCATGGCCACGAGCGACACGAACAGCGCCCGGGCGAGCAGGTCGGCCGACCGGTCCCCCGCGCGTGCGAAGTTGCCCGCGGCGCGCAGCGTGGTGCGCAGGCAGAGCCCGATGATGGTCAAGAACAGCCCCAACCCGATCACCCCGAGCTCGGCCAGCACCTGCAGGTAGACGTTGTGCGCCACCTTGGGCGTGTTGACGATGAACTCGTCCTGCTGGATCACCCCGGGACGCACCAGGTAGCGGATCGACGTCTTGTCGAAGTTGTCGGCGCCGACGCCGACGACCGGGTGGTCCTGGACCATGCGCCAGCCGACGCGCCAGATGTCGGTCCGGCCCGAGCCCGTCTTGTCAGACGACGTGAGCCGCTGGGTGGCCTCGTCGGGGACGAAGGCCACGATGCTCAGCGCGAGCGTGCCACAGGCCACGACGGCCAGGGTCAGCGCCAGCGTCCGCCGCCCCGGGCCCGCCGCGAACGGCGCGACGAGGAACGCGACCACCATGCCGATCAGCGCGCCGCGGGACAGCGTCAGCGCCAGGCCGGTCAGCGTGAGCGCCCCGGCGATGAACCACAGCGCCCGCGCTGCCGCCGACCGGTCGCGCCCGGCGGCGAGCGCGCCCGCGAAGACGCTCGCGACGACGAGCACGCCGCCGAGCGCGTTCGGGTTCACGTCGGCGGAGGCCAGCCGCCCCTCGGAGGCCGCCGCGCTCCCGGCTCCGGCCAGCCCGAGCGTGGTGGCCACCGCCGTCAGCAGGCCTCCGAGGACGAAGATGGCGAAGATCCATCTGACCGTCCGCGGCGCGTCGACCGCCGTGAACACGATCGGAAACAGCGCCAGGTTGAGCGCCCAGCGCTGCGCGCCGGCGAGCGAGGCCCCGGGATCCTGTGCCCACAGCGCGCTCGCGGCGGCCCAGCACGCCAGCAGGGCGAGCCCCACCGCGAGGCCCGGGTGCGACGCCGCGAGGCCCTGGCGCTCACCGCGGCGCGTCGCGACGGCGGCGACCCAGGACACCACGAGCAGCGCGCCCGCGGCCTTGGCGACGCTCAGCCCGGCAAACGACGGGATCTCGTCGAGGAAGGTGGCGGCGACGAACAGGCACAGGCCGGCGGTCACGTCGGCGAACCCGAGCACCACGAAGGCGAGGCCGATCGCCGCGGCGATGGCGAACTTCGGCTCGACGACCGCCAGCACGCCGACCGCCGCGGCCAGCGCGAGGATCACGAATGCGACGACCCGGCCAGGCGTGGGGGCCGTCAGCGCCATGCAGTCCCCAGTCTACGTGCGCGCACGGCCACCGGCGCGTGGCCGTATCCTCGCGTCGTGCTCCGTGACCTGCCGCAGCTCGTGCGCACCGCCCGGGAGGAGCTCGGGGCGCGCTACCAGCGCGTCCGCGACCCAGTCGCCCACGCTCGCTCGCTCGGCGTGGTCGTGGGCGAGAACTGCCGGCTCATCTCCTGCCACTTCGGCTCGGAGCCCTACCTCGTCTCGCTCGGCGACCATGTCAGCGCGACGTCGGCGTCCTTCATCACCCACGACGGCGGCGTGTGGGTGTTCCGCGGCGAGTGGCCCGACGCCGACATCGTCGCGCCGATCACCGTCGGCAGCAACGTCTTCCTCGGCGCCGGGGTGATGGTGATGCCCGGCGTGACGATCGGCGACGACGTCGTCGTGGGCGCCCGCTCGCTCGTCACGCACGACATCGCGTCCGGATGCGTCGCGGCGGGCGTCCCCGCGAAGCCGCTGCGCTCGCTGGAGGAGTACCGCGCCAAGCTCGAGCCCCTGCAGGTGCCGACGGCCAGGCTGGACCCTCAGGCCAAGCGCCGGGCGCTGCTCGAGCGCTTCCGCGCCTGAGCTCGGGCTCAACAGGTGCGGTTGATCACGCACGGGTCGACGACCTGCAGGCGCGAAGTCCAAAAGCCGGCGTCGAGGCCGCCCGCGACGTCGAGCGCGTATCGCGTGACGCCGTCGCCCCTGTCGTAGGTCGAGACGTTCGCGTCGCCGGCCGCGCGCTGCGCCCGCGCCCAGGCCAGCCAGGGGTTCGCGGCGCCGATGCTCGTGAAGGTCTGCGGCGACTCGAGCTGGAAGCCGATGGACTCGTCGCTGCCGGCGTCGCCGACGAAGCCGCCGTACCGCGCCAGCGCCCGCAGAATGGTCTTCTGCCACCCCGACACCCGCAGGGCGTCGATCTGCGCCGGGGTCATGTCGAGCCGCAGCCACTGCCCGGCGGCGGGCGCGTCGCGGGGGCTCGAGCAGACCCCGCCGTAGTCGCGCGCGGGGAAGACCATGCGTCCGTTCGTGCACCTGGTCACGAGGAAGAGCGCGTGGTCGATGCGGCCCGCCGCGAGCTCGGGGTAGCGGATGATGCCGCCGACGAGCCCGGTCGCCGCCATGTTCGCCGGGCTCGCACTGGCCGCGTCACCGCCGCCCGCGCCGTCGATCCTGGTCCGGCCGCCCCAGCCGACCCGGATCGTCCCCCCGCCGCGGGACAGGCGCGCGGCCTCGGCGCCCCAGAAATCGTACTCCCAGCCGGAGGCCTGGTCGATCACGGTCATGTGGCCGTCGCTTGACTGTGCCGGCCGCGCGCGCTCGGGGATCCGGATCTGCATGCCCTCGACCGGGCAGTCATAGTCGTGCTTGGTACAGGAGATCCGGTACCACGGGTCGCTCGGGCGCGAGAAGAAAAACGGGTGATACCAGTCCTCGCCCGGCTCGGGGTTGGGCCGCAGCGACGGGACGTGATAGCTGGAGAACATACGCGCGACGATCGCCCGCGACGCGCCGGCCAGCCGGGGTGCGGCCGGCAGAGGCGAGTTGAAGAACGAGTCGGGCGCGTACGGCCGCCAGCAGTCGCCGGGGAGCGCCGAGGCGCCGAAGCCCCCCCAGCCGCACCGCCACGACGCGCCCTCGCCGGCGGCACCGGCGTACGACGCGGGGCCGGGCGACGCCGTCACCGACGCCGAGGCGCCGGAGAGGTTGCGGGCGCCGTCGCGCGCCCGGACGTGGTAGCGATACCGGCGGGCGCCGGCCAGACCGGGATCGGTGAAGGTCGTGCCGGGCACCTCGGCCACCCGCGTGGCGCCCCGGTACACGGCGTAGGCGACCACGGCCTCGTTGTCGACGCTGCGTCGCCAGCGCAGCGTCACCGCGCCGCCTTCGGCGCCGGCCGCCCGCAAGCCACCCGGGCGCGTCGGCCGGGAGTCGTCGACCGTGACGACGAGGCGCGAGCGGCCGGTCGCGCTGGGGACCGTGACGCGACCGCGGCGCACGCCGGCGCGCACCCTGGACAGGCGCAGGCGGTGCACGGTGCGGCGAGCGCGCACGCGGGCATCCTGGACCTGCGCGGGGCGGATCCCGCGGATGGCGAACACCGCGCCGCCGTGGTCGACCCTGCGGGGGGAAAACGTGCGCTCCCGGGCCGGCGCCGCGCTCGTCAGAAGGATGAGCAGCAGGGCGAGCGTGGCTACGAGCGTAGCCGCGAGGCGGGGCGCGGAGGGCGGGAGGACCATCGGGCGGGGCTCAGGGACGTGCTGCCGGCGTGGACCCGCCGGCTTGCTGGTGCATCGGCATCCCCGCCTTTCCGAGGCCATGCGGGCGCCGGCCGCTACGACGGATGTCCAGCCAGGGCGGCGAAGTACTCGAACTCCGCCCGGAGCCCGTCCGCGAACCCGGTCGCCGGGGCGTAGCCGAGCTCGGCGCGCGCGCGCGTGGTGTCCGCGCCGGTGTCCCGGACGTCGCCGCGCTCGACGTCGTGGTGCTCGACGGCCAGCGGCCGGCCGGCGAAGCCCTCGAGCAGCTCGATCGCCTCGTTGACGCTGACCCGCGATCCGCCGCCGACGTTGTACACGCGCCCCGCGAGGTCCGGGAGCTCCCCCGCGGCCCGCGTCGCGGCGACGATGTCGCCGACGAAGGTGAAGTCGCGCGTCTGCCCGCCGTCGCCGAACAGGGTCAGCGGGCGATCCGCCAGGGCGGCGCGGCAGAAGATGCTGAACGCCATGTCAGGCCGCTGGCGCGGACCGTAGACCGAGAAGTAGCGCAGTGACACGACCTCGACGCCGAAGTTGCCGTGGTAGGCGTCGCACAGCTGCTCGGCCCCCAGCTTGGTAACGCCGTAGGGCGAGAACGGGCGCGGGGTCGTGTCCTCGGGCGTCGGCAGGGACTCGGCCTGGCCGTAGATCGACGAGGAGGACGCGTACACGAAGCGCTTGGCGGGCGCCTCCCGGGCCGCCTCGAGCAGATGTTGCGTCGCCGCGATGTTGTTGCGCTGGTAGCTCTCGAACCGCAACCCCCAGCTCGACCGCACGCCGGGCTCGGCGGCGAGGTGGAAGATCGCGTCGCATTCCTCCACGAGCTCGAACAGGTCGCCGCGGGCGAGGTCGAGCGGGACGAAGTCGAACTGGTCCCACTCGAGGGCGTGCTCGAGGTTGCGGCGCTTCTCGGGCCGCGCGTAGTTGTCGTTGAAGCAGTCGACGCCGACGACCTCGTGACCGTCGGCCAGCAGCGAGTCGGTCAGGTGGGATCCGATGAAGCCGGCACAACCGGTGACGAGGGCGCGCATGAGCCACGAGATGCTAGTGCTGCGTAGGATCCCGGCCGATCGAGATGCCGGGTCACGACGTCGCCATCTACGCGCCCTACGCGAGCGTGTTCTACGATGCCGCCGCGCCACGCAGCGGCGGCGGCGCCGAGCGTCAGACGTGGCTGCTGGCCCGCGGCCTCGCGCGACGCGGCATGCGGGTCGCGCACATCGTCCATCCGGTCGGCGAGCCCGTCGTCGAGCCCGGCTCCCACATCACCCTGGTGCAGCGCGCTCCCGCGGGCGGGCACGGCTCGGCCCGCGCGTTCGCGGCGGAGAGCGCGGTCGCCTGGCGCGCGTTCGAGGAGGCCGACGCCGCGGTCCAGGTGTTCCGCGGCGCCACAGGCGCAGTCGGCGTCGGCGGCCTGTGGGCGCGCCGGCGCGGCCGGCGGCTGGTGTTCGCGGGCGCCAACAACTCCGACTTCGGCGCGGGCCCGTTTCGCACCGGGCGCGATCCACGCGCGTTGATGTTCCGCGCGGGGATGCGGACGGCCGACGCGGTGGTCGTCCAGTCGCAGGACCAGGTCGACCTCGCGCGCACGCGCTTCCCGCGGCTGGGCGAGCCGGAGCTGATCCCCTCCTTCGTCGAGCCGGCGCCGGAGACCGCGCGGCCCGGCGAGGGCTTTCTGTGGGTCAGCCGGCTCGCGCATTACAAGCAGCCCCTGCTGTACGCGGACCTCGCTGCCGCAGTCCCCGAGGCGACCTTCTGGATGATCACGATCAACTCCGCGGAGCCGGACTACGACACGACGCTGGCCGAGCTCCGGCGCCGGGCCGAGGCGCTGACGAACCTCGAGCTGCTGCCCCAGCGCCCCCACGCGGAGCTCCAGGAGATCGTCGACCGGGCGGTGGCGATGGTCAACACGTCGAGCTTCGAGGGGATGCCGAACACCTGGCTTGAGGGCTGGGCGCGCGGCGTGCCGGCCCTGACGCTGTCCTTCGATCCCGACCAGCGCATCGCCCGCCACGGCCTCGGCATCTCCGGCGGGGGCTCGTGGGACGCCTTCGTCGCGGGCGCCCGCCGGCTGTGGGAGGGGCGGGCGGACCGCGCCGGCCTGAGCCCCGTCGTGCGCGCCCACGTCGCGAGCGCCCACGGGACGCACGTCGAGGACCGCTGGGCGGCGGTGCTCGAGCGGCTGGCCGCCGTCTAGCGACGCTAGAGCGCGGCGATGGCCGCGGCGACCCGGCGCCCGAGATACTCGTGGCCGGCCTGGGTCGGGTGAACCCCGTCCGAGCCGACGTACCGGCGCCGGTTCGCGTCGGTGATCCAGCCGGTGGTGGCGACGAACAGCCCGCCCGCCTCCTCGGCCGCCGCGCGGATGGCGGCATTGAGCGTCACGTCGCCCGGTGTCGGCGGGTCGTTGAGCTGCCACGGCGCGATCACGACGAGGCGGGCTCCGGAGGATCCGATCCGCCGGAAGAGCTCTGCGGCGGCCGCGCGGACGTCATCCGGCCGACGCTCGCCGTCGTTGATGCCGCCGGCGACCACGACCGTGTGCGGCCGGTAGGCGAGCACGTCTGATTGCAACCGTGAGCCGAACGCCACCTTGCCCCGCCCGCCCGCGTTGAGGTAGCCCGTCCCCGCCAGCCCCGAGGCCCACGAGTCACCGAGGCCGAGGAGCGATGAGGCGACCTGCACGTACCCCGCCAGGCTGTCGGTCGCGCCGGTCCCGTCCGTGTAGGAGTCTCCGAGCCAGATCGTCCGCGGGCCGAAGTCCACACGCGAGCGGCTGACGCGGCCGGTCACGCCTCCGAACACCGTGCGGCGGCCCATCTCGAACACGACCAGGCGCGCACCGGGGCGCCTGAAGCGCACGCGGATGCGCACCGGCTTCCATGTGCCGGGCAGGCGGCGCAGCGGCGTCGCGCGGCCGTCGACGATGAACCGGTAGTCGGATCCGGTGGCGAGCGTGGAGACCTCAAACGTGCGGAGCTTGGCCGTGAATGCAACGGCCCAGGGCGGCGACTCGTTCTGGAAGTGCACGTTGACCGGCTTGAGGTAGGCGATCCTCCCGCCCGTGTCCGCCCGCCCCGGAGCACCGCCCAGATAGTGCAGGGCCGGCGACCCCGGTCGCGTCAGGTGCCGCTTCGGCGCGCCCGCAAGCGCCGTGACCGCGACCCCACGCGCGGGTCCTGCGGCAGCCCAGGCCATGACCTTCGACGTGCCGGAGAGGTCCGCACCGAACGCCTGCGGGAGCGGGCCGAAGAGCGCCATCGCCCCGATCACCAGCGCGATCATCGGCTTCACGGCCTCAGGACAGCCCATGGATGAACGGCCCCCGAACCGCGAGGAGAGACCTGTCTCGCGGGCACGCCGGCGACCGTCACGCCATCCTGGACGTCGTGCAGCACGACGGCACCCGCGCCGATCGCCACGTCATCGCCCACGGTGACGCCGCCGAGCACACAGGCGTTCGCGCCGATCATCACCCGATCGCCGATCGTCGGGCTGCGGCCGCGCAGCGAACCGAGCGTGACCCCCTGGTGGATCCTGCAGCTCGCGCCGACGCGGACGTCGAGGTTGACGACGATGGTCCCAGGGTGCGCGATGCTGAGGCCGGGGCCGAAGGCGTTGCGTGGGATCGTGAACCCGAGCCGCTCCCCGAGCCGGTGCATCCTGAACCGCAGGATGACCGACGCGATCCTTCCTACCGGATCACGGCGGCAGTTCTCCCAATACTCGCAGCGCCGCAACAGCCACTGGAAGAACACGATGCGCCGCGTGAGCCGGTACTGCGGCCGCCAGCCGTCGAGACCGTGCATCTGGAGGTCGGCGGCGATGTAGTCCGCGAGGTCTGTCTGGCTCTGGATCATCGGTCGTTCGGTTGGCCGGGCCCGGAGAAACCTAGCCCGACGAGGCGTTCATCGGGAAACGCGGCGCGCACCTTGACCCGTCATCCTCGGCGTCCGCGCACCGCGCCGCGCACGGCGCGCAGCTCGGCGGGCGTCAGCTCGCCCGTCGCCACCAGCACGGCGACAAACGCGACGAGGCCGCCGGCGAGGCCGGCGACCCACTGCCAGGCCGCGAGATCCGACGTCCCGAACGCCAGCAGCACCGCAGCGCCGGCCAGCGCCGCCAGCCCGGCACGGGCCGCCGTGCGCGCGAGCGGCGCGAGCGGGACCTCGAAGGCCCGGCGGCACAGCCGAAGGTGCGCCGGCACGTAGATGCCGTAGGCCACGGTCGTACCGATGACCGCGCCCAGGACGCCGATCGCCGGCAGCAGGATCAGGTCGAGCACGGCGTTGACGCCGAGGGAGAACAGGACGATCGGGATCCTCCGCGACGCCTGGCCGAGGAAGTTGACCGTCGTCGAGGCGAGCGGGCTGATCCCGAGCAGGATCACGAGCACGCCCATGGCGCGCAGGACATCCGCCGACGCACGGAACTCGTCGCCGAGCACGAGCCCGACGATCGGGTCTGCCCACACCACGACCGGGACGACAAGCGCGGCGTGCAGCACCACCAGCCACCGCAGGCCGACGTTGAAGGCCCGCACGTCCGGGCCCTCCGGTGACTTCGAGGACATCCGCGGCGCGACCGCGGTGGCCACGGCCAGGCTGACGTAGCCGATCAGCGTGAGCAGGCGCAGGGGCGCCGCCCACACGCCGACGGCGGTCGTCGACAACAGCACCGCGATCAGCTGCGTGTCGATCACCGAGTAGGCGGTGTACGCGCTGGTGGCCGCGAACAGCGGCCGTGCGTAGACCCGGATCCGCCGGCGCAGCTGCGGTGAGCCGCTGCGGGGGTCCAGCGCGCGCCGGCCCGCCAGGCGCGCGAGCAGGATCCCACCCAGCAGCGCCCCGACCACGTAGCCGATCGCGCGACCGAGCGCGGCGCCCGTGACCCCGGCGCCCAGGACGACGAAGGCGATGCTCGCCGACGCCTCGAAGGCGCTCTCGACGAGGATCGTGATCGCGTTGAGGCGCAGGCGCCGCAGCGCGATGAACGTGTGGGTCCACAGCCACAGCAGCGACTCGCCGACGAGCGACAGCGCGAACCCGCGCAGCGGACCCTCCAGCCCCGGCTTGCCGTAGGCGCCGGCGATCGGCCCGGCGAGGAGCGCCAGCGCTGCGCCGGCGGCCGCGGCCAGGACCAGCTTCTGCGCGAGGGCCGAGGCGATGACCTCCACCGTCCCCGCGCGGTCACCGCGGCGATCGGCGATGTAGCGCGCGGCCGAGGGCGAGATCGCCAGGTCTGAGAACAGCATCCCCAGCCCGATGATGCTGATCCCGAGCGAGAACAGGCCGTAGCCCCCGGCGCCCAGAGCGCGCGCGAGGTAGACCGTCAGGGCCGCCGTGAAGAGCGCGGTCGTGGCCTGGGTGAGGATCCCGAACAGCGTCCCCGCGGCAACGCCTTCGCCCTCGTCGCTGTCGTCGGCCACGGTCGCTGGAGCTTACGGGCGGCCGATCCCGCGGCAGGACGGCTGGGCTAGACGCGAGCGCTGAACAGCGACGAGTCGCCCTTGAGGACGTTCGCCAGGCGCGGCAGCTTGTCCACGCGCATCCGGCTGAGCAGCAGCCCGGTCGGCGTCGTGGACGGGCCGCCGATGATCGCGCTGAACCGGGCGTGCGCCTGGGTGGCGCCGCCGTCGACCATGGTGCGCAGCGAGATCAGCTCGACGGTCCGGCCGTCGGCGCGTGTGTGGCGCTCCCGGTGAAAGGCCGGCCCGTGGGAGGTCGATCGCACCAGGAGCGCCAGGACCGCGATCAGCGGGCCGGCGAGCACGAGTCCCAGCAGCGAGACGACGACGTCGGCGGCGCGACGCAGCGGCCAGACGGCGGCGCGGCGGGAAGGAACCCGGTCCGCGGCGTCGATGACGAAGGTCTGAGAGCGCCCCATGCCCCAACCATCGGCACGGCGGGCGCGTCGCTCGACCATCGCGTGCGGCGACTGGACCCTAGTAGTAGCCGGAGCGGGCGTGCCCGCCCATCACGACGAAGCCCGTGGGCATGATGTCCTGCTGGGCGAGCATCTCGGCGAGCTCGGTGAGGTCGCGCGAGTTGGTCCTGCCGAGGCGCACGACGACGAGCACGTCGTCGACCGCTCTGGCGAGCGCCAGGGTCTCGGCGACGTGGTTCAGCGGCGGCGAGTCGACGATCACCCAGTCGGCGAGACGCTGGGCCTGCAGCAGCAGGGTGTCCGCGGAGAGGTGCGACAAGACGTCGGCGGCGGGCGCCTCGTCGGCGGAGTTCAGCAGCACGCGCAGCTTGGAGTCCTCCCCGCCCACGGGCAGCAGCGCATCAACGAGGTAGCGGCGGCCGGTGACGACGCTCGCGACGCCGATCTCGGCGTGCATGCCGAGCGCGCGGCCGATGGACGGGCGGCGCGAGTCGGCCTCGATCAGGATCACCCGCTTGCCGGCGGCGGCCAGCGTGGAGGCGAGGTTGATGGCCGCCGTCGTCTTGCCGTCGCCGGGTGAAGGCCCGGTGACCAGCGCGACGCGCCCGGTCAGCGCGTCTCGGCGCGAGGTCGTGAGCGCGGCGCGCAGGGCCTGAAAGCCGTCCAGGGAGGCGAGGGAGAGCTCGCTCGGCAGCAGCGGGCGCTTGCTGCGGCGCTTCTCGAGCGGGATGCGCGCCAGGATCGGCAGGCGGAACTGCGAGCGCAGCTGGTCCTCGCGGCGCAGGCGCGGATCGAGCAGCTGAAGGCCGAAGGCACCGAGCAGGCCGAGCACGAGCCCACCGAGGACCGCGGCGGCGGCTGTCAGCAGCGGGCGCGGCGATGTCGGCGACGTCGGCGTCTCGGCGAGGGATTCGACGCGCACGCTCGGGTCCGCGCCGGCGCGCAGGCCCTCGAAGAACGTCAGCTGGTTGGCCGGCGACTCGGGGTCGGTGGTGTTCGCGGTGGTGTTCTTGACCTGCGGGCGCAGGCGCGCGATGCTGCCGTCGAGCGTCTGGTGCAGGCGCTCGGTGCGATCGGCGATGAACTCCTGGCTGAAGCCGTCGGCGAGCAGCTTCGCCTCGCCGGCCGTCGGTGCCTGCGCGGTCACCGTGACGATGTTGCTCTGCGCGACGGGGTCCGCGCTGATGCGGCGCAGCAGGCCCGCGGTCGACGTGCGGAGGCTGAGCTTTGCGATGACGCGGCGGGCGACGGAGGGCGACTTGACCAGCCGCGCCGCGGTCTCCACGTCGCGCGTCGGATCGTTTGACTGCTGGATGATCCCCGGCACCGGCACGAGCAGGTTCGAGATCGGGCTCACGAGCAGGTCCGCGGAGGCCTCGTAGGTCTTCTGGGCCTGGGAGAGGTACAGCGCGGCGAACCCGACGCAGACCACCAGGGCACCGACGATGATCCAGCGCCCGGCGCGCACCGCCTGCAGGTAGCGCGGCAGGCCGCCCGCATCGCCGTGCGGCGTCCACCAGTCGCCGGCGGGCGCCCCGCCGGCCGTCGGCGCGGGGCCGGATGAGGGGGAGGTCGTGGCCATGGCAGGTCGCGCGGCGACGGACCGCGGGCGGGTAGAGCCTACGCGGACGTCCGGATCGCTCACTTCAGCCGTTCCACGTCAAAGAGCGGGGACACCAGGACCTCACGCACCAGCGCAGGCGGATCGATGCGCTCTGCGCCGCGGATCCTCTGGGCGACGCCGGGCAGCACCGGGTCAAGCCGATCGCGTGCGAGGGCCGCGTCGAGCTCGGCTCCGGCGGCCCGGCGGTTCCCGCGCTGGGCGGCGATCAGCGCCAGGCCGAAGTGCGGCAGCCAGGCGTCCTCGCGCTGCAGGGCGCGGGTGAAGCCGTCGGCTGCCCGGCCGAGGTCTCCGCGCTGGAGGCCGATCACGCCCTGCAGCACCAGCGGCGCCGGACTGAGCGGGTCGATCGTCGCCGCCCGGTCCAGATCCTGATAGGCGAACGCCGGCTGGGTGCGCCAGATCGCACTCGCGCGATCGCGGTAGCGCAGGCCCAGCCACGGCGCGGCCAGCGACGCGGCCGCGAGGACGAGCAGCACGCCCGCTGCGGCCACGGCGAGGCGCGACCGGCGCGAGCGCGCTTCGCCGGCGCCGCGGTCCGGCGCCTGAGTGCGCACGACCAGGGCCACGATCAAGAAGCCGACGACCGGCCCGGTGAGCACCGGATAGGCCTCGAGCCAGTCGAACAGCCCGTGGGCGAAGAAGTACGCGGTCATGCCGAGGGCGGCCGCCGCGACGGCGACGTCGCCTCCGCCGAGCTCGGAGCGGCGTCGCAGCAGCCCCAGGCCGACGGCGGCGAGGACTCCGGCGAGCAGCAGCACGCCGACAACGCCGGTGTCTGAAAGGACCTTCATCACGAGGTTGTGCGGGTACTTGGAGACCTTGGGGTAGCGGCGCTCGGAGGTGTAGCGGTGCTCGAAGCCGCCGGCGCCGATCCCGCCGACCGGGGACGCGCGGAAGCCGTCGAGCGCGACGCGCCAGTAGTCGTAGCGTTCGAGCGGATCGATGAAGCCGAAGCGGGCGACGCCGTTGTCCCTGCGCCCCCGACCGTCGGCGAACCGGCTGCCCGGATGCTTGAGCGCGGTCCACTGATCGTCCAGTGCGGTCCGGATCCCCGCGGAGTGCGCGACGCCGACGGCGCCCACACCCACGACAGCGACGAGCACTGCGCCGACACCGGCCAGCCGCGCCGTCCGCCGGCCGCGCTCGTCGAGGCGTATGCGCGCCTCGGCCAGCGCGACGAGCAGCCCGGCGACCAGGGCCGCGGCGGTCGCCAGCCCGATGGTGCGGGTGGCGTCGCCGAGCGCGACCGACGCCCGGCCGGTCGTGGCGGCCTGGTGATAGACATCCAGGATCGGCCCGGAGGCGAGGATCAGGGTGGCGGCGAGCAGCCCGACGTGCACGACCAGGCGCCACCGCCACGGGACGAACGCGATCAGCACGAGCAGCGCGGCGGTCCCGCCGAGGACGGCGCCGCGCGACTGCGGCAGCAGCGCGAAGGCGGCGAGAAAGGTCGCGAGCGCCTGGGCGAGGCCCTTCAGCACCACCGGCAGGTCCGGGCGAGCGGCCATCACGACCATCCCAATCGCCGCGATGAAGCCGAAGGCCGCCGTCGTGTTGGGATACCCGAGCGGCGGCTGCCAACGGAAGTCGTCGAAGCGCGACGTCAGGTCGCCAGCCCCGAGCGCCGCGATCAGCGAGCCCAGGCACACCATGGCCGCCGCGACGCTGAAGAGCGCCAGCAGGACGCCCGCACTGCCCGATCTCCACGGCGCGAGCGCGAGCGTCCAGGCCCCGAGGAGCGTCACGAGCAGGAGGTTGCTCGCCTCCCAGGCGCTGCCCGGGGCGTCCGACCAGGCGATCGACAGGAAGTTGAAGGCCGTGAACGCCGTGAACGCCAGCAGCGCCCAGCGGGCGGGCCCGGCCGCAGGCAGCACCCGCCGGCCGCCGACGGCGGCGACGGCGAGCAGCCCGGCGAGCACGAGCCCGGCGGGCAGACGGTCGGCGGCGTTGAAGCCGCCGTCCTGCGGCATCAGCGCGATCCAGACGGCCAGCACGCCGGCCGCGGGCAGCATGCGCACGAGCTCGGCCGGGTGGGTGAGTCCGAGGTGGTCGCGCAGCCGGCTCATGTCCGTGAGGTATCGGTCCGGGGCGCGACGTCCTTCAATCCAGACGCCGCGCCCGCGGCCGATGAGGCTGCGTCAGCTCTTGCGCGCGACGCGGCGCATGGCCACGCCGGTGCCGAGCAGCGCGAGACCCGCGGCGCCGACGAGGCCGGCCTGGAAGCCCGTGAAGGGCAGCTGGCCCTTGACGACTGCCTGGGTGGCCGGTGCTGCGGCGGGGGCGGTGGCCCGCTCGACCGTGGCGCGCGGTGTCGCGTGCGAGACGTTCTTCGTGCCGCCGGCCGGCACGGTGTCAGACGGCACGGGGTCGGTGCCTCCGCCCTGGACGACGTTCAGCACCTCGCCGTTGGGGTTGTAGACCTCCTCGCCGGGAGCGGACTGCGCGAACGCGCTTGTCGTCGCGACCATGGCGACGAGCAGTGCGAGCAAGGTGGTGAGGGTGAAAAGCCTGTTCTTCATGATTGGGCGCCTGCCTCCTGGTTGCTGGGTGACGGCCATCCCTGGCCTGCCCATTTGAAGGGAACTCGAGGGCAACAGTAGAGCACCACCTCGGTGTTGACCAGCCGGTCGGCCCTTACCGGCGGCGGGGCGCCCATCGCGGCGACGGCGTCCAGCACCGCAACTCTTGAGGCAGGGAGCGGGTTTGCGGGTTCTGGACTCCTGCCCACCGGTCCGGGCCGGTACGCTGGCATTGGACAGATGTACGAGACCGTTCGCGATTGAACTCCGCCCTCCCTCATGCCAGAATGGACGCAGCCGGGCTGACGAGAGCACGGACCGCTCAAGTCGCGACCGCCGTCTGCCGAGCGCAGTGTGTGGTGCAACTCACGAATAAGGCCGGATGCCGATGACTGACCAGATGCGTACGGAGGGCGAGGCCCTCACCATGGTGCTCGACGGCCTCGGGGTCTCCCCTGCCTCCGCGCTCGTCCTGGATCCGCTCGAGGCCATCGCCGCCGCAGATCCGGCACACCAGCTCTCCGCCCTGCTGCAGGCCGCCGCCAAGCGCTCCTTCGACGTCGCGATCTCGGGCGCGATCCTGCTCCTGACCCTGCCGCTGATCGCGGTGGTGTTCGTCATGATCCGGCTCGAGTCGCCGGGCCCCGCCTTTTACCGCGCGACCCGCGTCGGGCGCCGCGGCCGGACGCTGCGGATGCTGAAGTTCCGCAAGATGCACCACAATGCGTCGGGTGCGCCGCTCACCAAGGCACAGGACGACCGCTTCACGCGCGTGGGCCGCCTGCTGGCGCGCACCAAGATCGACGAGCTTCCGCAGCTGTGGCACGTACTCAGCGGCGAGATGAGCCTCATCGGCCCGCGGCCGGAGGATCCGGACTTCGTGGCCGAGCGCTACGACGACTACGAGCAGATCCTGCGGGTCCGCCCGGGGGTCACCGGCCTCTCGCAGATCGCCTTCGCCGAGGAGAGCGAGATCCTCTGCAAGATCGATCCCATGGCGCACTACCGGCTGCGCATCTTCCCGCAGAAGATCCGGCTCGATTGCCTGTACGCCGCCCGGCCGACCCTGCGGATGGACTTCTCCATCCTCTTGTGGACCTGCGCCGCCGTCCTGCTGCGCCGGCAGGTGGCCGTGCATCGCGAGACCGGCCGGATGAACCTGCGCCGCCGCTGAGCGGCGACCGGGGGTCGTCGTGACCCCCCGCTTCTCCCTCGACGAGTTCCGCCGGGTCGACCCGTCGCCGGCGACCGTGCTGATCCGGCTCGCCGGCACCTGGACGGCCGAGGAGCCGGTGAGGTTCGGGACGGTGGAGCTCGAGGTGGTCTCGGCCGGTGTCGGCCGGCGCTTCCGCCCCCTGCCCGATCCGGGCCAGGGGCTCCCCGCCGCCGGCTCCGGGGGTCGTGCCTGGCGCGGCGCCTTCCCCCTCCCGGCTCGTGTCGCGGACGCGGCCGAGCAGCTGGTCCTGCACACCGCCGGAGCGCCCGACGTCCCGATCAGGACACCGTCGCAGCGGGCCGAGGAGCGGCTCGCCGCCGAGGTCCAGGCGCGGCAGGCCGCCGAGGCCGACGCCAGGGCTCAGCGCTCGGCCCTGACCGCCGCCGAGCACGACCTCATGCAGCAGCAGGCGGCGCTCGACGCGGTCGAGCGGGCGCTCGCTGCGATCGAGCGCGAGCGCGACGAGGCCGTGGCGGCCGCGGGCGCCGCCCGCGCTGAGGCCGCGGCCGCGCTGGCCGAGCAGCGCGTCGTCATCCAGACCCTCGAGCGTGCGCGGCAGGACACCGAGACCGCCGCGCACGAGGCGGCCGAGCTGGCGGCCCGCGAGCGCGAGGACGCGGTGACCGCGGTCGTTGCGGCCGCCCAGGCCCAGGCCGCCGAGCAGGTTGCGGTCATCGAGGCCGCGGTCGCCGCGCTCGATGTCTCGGTTCGCGAGGGCGAGGCCGCGCTCGAGCTGGCCTTCGCCGAGCGCGACGCGGCGGTCGAGGCCGGCCAGGCGTCGACCGTCGAGCTCGAGCACGCCCGGGTGGCGGAGCAGGCCTTCGAAAAGTCGCTGGCGAACGACGCCGAGCTCCGGCGAGGGCTCGAGCAGCGCCTCGACGCCGAGCGGGAAGCGCGGGGGGCCCTGGAGGTCGCGCTCCACGAGGCCCACGCTCGCGTCGCGGAGGCCGAGCGCGCCTCCGCCGAGGCCCAGGAGGCTGCCGAAGCCGCCCGGGCCGAGGCGGAGGCCGCCCACGCCGACACGGAGGCCGTGCGCGCCGAGGCGGAGGCCGTGCGCGCCGAGGCGGAGGCCGCGCGCGAGGCGGGCGAGCAGGCCGTGGCAGCTGTCCAGGCCGAGGCCACCTGTGCTGCGCAAGCCGCAGCCGACGAGGCCCAACAGTTGCACGAGCACGAGCTCGAAGCCGTGCACGACCAGCAGCTCGACGCGGAGCGTGAGCTCCGCGCGGCGGCCGAGCGCGCAGCGGGCCTGGAGGGCCGGCTCGAGGCGCTCGAGCGCGAGCACAGCCGGAGCGCCGCAGGCCCATCGACCACCGACGGCGCCGAGACGGTCGCGCTGGAGCGCCGGATCGCCCAGCTCGAGAACGAGATCGAGCTCGGCAACCAGCGCATCGAGGACCTCACCACCCGGCTCTCCGACGCCGAGCGCCAAACGGAGCAGGCGATCGCCCGCGCCCGCGAGGAGGCCGAGGCGCGGGACCGCGCCGAGGCGCGGACCGCCGACGGCGACGGCCGCCGCCGCCGACGCACCGACGCGCCGCCCGACACCCCCACCGACGGCGGCGAGGCCCCTGACGGGGCGTCGCTGGCGCAGGTCGCGGGGCTCGAGGCCGAGCTCGAGGCTGCGCGCGCCAACGCCGACCAGCTCGCCGGAGATCTCCTGGCGACCCGACACGACCTCGTGCACGCCGCCGACCGCGTCAAGGACGAGACCGAAGCCCGCATGCGCGCCGAGTCGCGCGCGGCCGCCGCGGACCGGTAGTGGCTGACACCCTGATCCTCTGCTACCACGCCGTGAGCGAGCGCTGGCCGGCGGACCTCTCGCTGCCGCCGGACGCGCTCGGGCAGCAGCTCGCGGCACTCGAGCGCCGCGGGTACCGCGGCGTGACCTTCACCGAGGCGGTGCTGCAGCGCGGGGCGGGCAGGCGCGTGGCGGTCACCTTCGACGACGCCTTCGCGTCCGTGGCGACGCTCGCGCTGCCGATCCTCGACGGGCTCGGCTGGCCGGCGAGCGTCTTCGCGGTCAGCGGCTATGCCGCCAGTGGCCGGCCGCTGTCCTGGCCGGGCGTCGAGCACTGGGCGGCCACCGAGCACGCCGCCGAGCTCGCGAGCCTGGCGTGGCCGCAGCTGCGTGAGCTCGCCGCTCGCGGCTGGGAGATCGGCTCCCACAGCGTCACCCACCCCAAGCTCACGCAGCTCCCGGACGCGGCGCTTGACGCGGAGCTCACTACCTCGCGCGCCGCCGTGGCCGAGGCGCTCGGTCACGAGTGCCCCTCCCTCGCCTACCCCTACGGCGACATCGACGCGCGCGTCGTGGCCGCCGCCCGGCGCGCCGGGTATCGCACCGGCGCCGCGCTCCCGGAGCGCTGGCACGCCGCGCACCCGCTCGAGTTCCCGCGCGTGGGCGTGTACCGCCCCGACGACCTGCGCCGCTTCCGGGTGAAGTCCGCACGCCTGACGCGGGCGGCGCGGGTCCTGGCCAAGCGCTAGCGAGCGAGCCTGCCGTCGGGGACTGATGGACACCACTCAGTCGCGCCCCGACGAGCGCTAGGGTGCCCGCGGTGAACGTCGTCACCGCCAAGCGGGTCATCGTCACCGGAGGAGCAGGGTTCATCGGCTCCCACGTCGCCGACGCCTTCCTCGCAGAGGGCTGCACCGTGCTCGTCATCGACGACCTGTCCGCCGGGAAGGAGGCAAACGTCCCCGAGCGGGCGACGCTGGAGCGCCTCGACATCGTCGAGGCCGGCCGCCTCGCGGACGTCGTCTCGGGCTTTCGGCCGGACGCGATCTGCCACCTCGCCGCCCAGGCCAGCGTGACGATGTCGACCAAGATCCCCGAGCGCGACCTCGCGGTCAACGTGCAGGGCACCTTCAACGTCTGCCAGGCGGCCAAGGACGTCGGGGCGCCGGTCGTCTTCGCCTCGACCGGCGGCGCGCTGTACGGCGACGCCGCCCCACTCCCCACGCCCGAGCGCACGCCACCCGAGCCGCTGGCGCCCTACGGCGCCTCCAAGCTCGCCGCCGAGGCGTACGTCGCGACCTGGGGACGCCTGCACGGGCTCCCCAACGTCGTGCTGCGCCTCGGAAACGTCTACGGGCCGCGCCAGAACCCCCACGGCGAGGCCGGTGTCGTCGCCATCTTCAGCGACAAGCTGCGCGCCGGCACGGCTCCGGTGATCTTCGGCGACGGGCTGCAGACGCGCGACTACGTGTATGTCACCGACGTGGCCCGGGCCTTCAGGCTCGCCGCGCAATCGGGGCAGCCGGGGACCTTCAACGTGGGCTGGGGCATGGAGAGCTCCGTGCTGGACCTGTTCGAGCCCCTGCGCGCCGCGGCCGGCACCGAGGTCGAGGCGGAGTTCCAGCCGCTGCGCCAGGGCGAGCTCAAGCGCAGCTCGCTCGACCCGGCGGCCATCCGCGAGGCGCTCGGCTGGGAGCCGACGATGACCCTCGTCGTGGGCCTCACCGCGACGTTTGACACCTACGGCCACTAGGAGGGTCTAGCGAAACGGCTAGCGAAACGCGGCGGCATCAATCCGGCTCCCTTCATTCAGTAGCTTGCCTTGCTACTCAGCACGTTGTCCCCGTCGAAGCAGAACTGGAACAGCGATGCGAGTTCGCCCTTGCGGCTGTAGTAGATGCATGACTGCTTGAAGTCCGACTCTGGAATTCCCTTCACGCCCTCCGCCTGAATGTCATCGCTGCTCTGCGGGTCACCGAAGGCCGCCTCAAGTTCGTCACGCTTCGCCGTTCCGGTCTTCGCACCCTTGTACTGCTTCGCGGTGATCGCGGCCTTGTCGGAATCCTTCTGCGCCTTGTCCACGCCAGCGCCGATCAACGCCGAGCAGCCGACGATCACAACCACCAGGCCCAGCGTCACGCCGAGCGCAACCTTCACGACCGTCTTCATCCCCGCTCCTCGCCTCGGAACTTCAACGCGCCCGACTGTAATGGTTAGCTTGGGGCGCGGGTCCTCGCGAGCGCGCAGGTGAGTTTGGCGAGGATCGTCAGGTCGGCGTGAAGCCGGACCCGCTCAAGGCCACGGACGCGAAGGGGCAGCATGGCCCATTCGTGCTTGAGGCGTCCGAACTCGCGCTCGACCGCGCCGCGCGAGCGGTACAGATCCCGTGAGCGCTTGGAGTCGCGCGGGATCAAGGGGTGCAGCCGATCGGCCTTGACCCACACCGAAGCGGGCTTGCACTCGCCGGTCGGGCAACGCCACTTCGTGGCACGCCGCTTGTAGTCGGCCCCCGCGAACGTCCACTCGCCGTGCTCGCACGAGGGCGGCTTGTGGTCGCCGCGCTTGACGGCGGGCGTCTCGCGCAGCGGCGTGACCGGGCAGATACCCCGATCCATGCACCCGTCGTGGATCGGCCCGTTGCCATAGCCCTTGTCCATGATCGCCGTCTTCACGTCGAATCCGCGCGCCTTGGTCGCGTCGATGAGTCTGAGCGCGAACGTCGTCTCGGCGGCGCTGGCCGTCTCGACCGTCCACGCCACGGGGAGCCCGGTCACGACGCACACGGACGCGTGGACCTTGTAGCCGTAGTACCCGCCGCCCTTGCGCGTGCTCACGGCCGAGCGGTGCCCCCATGAGGCGTCGGGGTCGGAGTAGCGCTCTCGCTCCGGGCCATTCTTGGAGAGGTAGCGCTGCCCGTTGGCGTAGGCGGGCATGTCCGACCCGTCGATGGCGACGTTCTCGCCCATGCCGGGGTGGTGCTCGTGCAGGGATGCGATGACTCCGGCGATGCATCGGTCGAGCAGGTCGGAGTAGGCGCGCAGCTTCGCCGTGAAGCGGTAGCACGCGTACACGGACGGCACGTCCTCGCCCCACTTGCAGATAGCGAGCCGCAGCGCGACGTGCTCACGGGCCAGCGCGACCGTCTTGGTCCACGTCGGGATCGCGTAGATCGACTTCGCGAGCGCCATCCCGACCATCGACCGGATCGGGTAGCCCGGACGGCCAGTCCAGCGCGTCGCCTCAAGCTCGGAGACGAGGGCCGCTATCTCCGGCGAGTCGAGTACTGCTGCGAGTTGTCCAACCGCCGACGGCGGTGGTACCTTCGGGACGGCCACTGAGATACCCCTCTGTGGTCCAGGCCCCCGGAAGCGCTAACTTCGCGGGGGCCGCTTTTGGCTTTGTAGAGCGAAATCTACCAGTGGCATCGGACGGAAGAGAAAGACGGCGACTCCGTGTTGCGATCGGCCGTCCCTGGCGCTATGCTGAGGGAGAACCGGCAGTCGTCCCGGATGGGGCCGCACCCGGTTCAGGCCCTTCCATCAGGGCTTTTTTGTGCCCAGACTCAGGAGTCCGGCGATGCTCGTATTCATCGACGAATCAGGTCATCCCAGGCCGAGCGATCCCACGGAATGCCCCACGATCCTCGCCGCATGCATCCAAGAGGAGAAGTTGGGGTCGCTCTCGCGAGCGACCTTCGCGCTCCAACGGAGCCTCTTGAGTCAGATGGCGCTTAATGAGGTACCTTTCCCTTCCATGCTTCCGATCCTTGGCTCTAGACGGCGGCTAGCGAGTTTCGCTAGACCCTCCTAGTAGTGGCCCATCCACTAGCAGCAGGCAGCTAGATCGGGAGCCGGTGGCGCACGAAGGTGATCCCCGAGCGAAGCGCCGGGCTCGGGTCGCGCACCGACCAGACCGGGTGCACCGCAGACAGCCCCCACGCGAGCGAGCCCCCGACGTCGCGGACGAGGCCGCCGCGACGTTCGCGAACCGCCCGGCGCACGTCCCCGCCGAGCCAGTGATAGCGGACGCCGACGCGCGCGGCGCCGGCGACTGCGGCCGGGCGGCCGAGGGCCGAGTCGGCCCAGAGAACCGGAAAGTTGACGCCCGCGCCGATGGCCAGGGAGAGCGAGCCGTAAAAGCGCGGGTTGAAGTCGATCAGGTGCGGCACCCCGTCGGCGTCGACGATGAACTGCAGCTGCGCGAAGCCGCGCCAGCCGAGCGCCTCCAGGAACGCGACGACACGCCGGCTCAGCTCGGGGTCGATCGCAACCGTCGACGCGCGCGACGATGTGCCCGCGCCCGGGGGCCAGATCCTGCCCGCCGTCTGCTGGACCTCGGCGATCAGCTCCCCCTCCGAGCCGGTGAGGACCGTCATGCTCGCGAGGTCGCCCTGCAGCACGGTCTGGACGACTGCCTCCGTGCCTGTGTCCTCGATCTCGTCGACCCAGCTCGCCGCCTCCTGCGCGCTGCCGACCTGCGTCTCGAAACGGCTCCACCCGTCTGACGTCAATGCGAGGGCCGGCGTCCGCGCCTTGACGACCACGGGGCCGTCGCGGCCGGACAGGTCGGCGGAGCGCGCGGGCGTCGTCAGGGGCGGCGCCAGTCCCGCGGTCTCGGCGAGGAGGGCCTGCTCGAGGCGGTCGGTCGCGCGCGCCACCGTGTCGTGGTCCGGATAGGGCAGGAGGGCGCCGAGCTCTTCACGATGGCGCGACAGCACCAACAGCTGGGTCTCGTCGACTGGGAACACGATCGCCGTGCCGGCCTCCCGAACCACGGTGCGCACGCCCTCGAGCAGCGCCTCCGGCCCGCCCTCCGGGTAGCGGATCCGCTCCCGGCGACGGGCGCTGCGCGAGCCGTTGGTGAGGCTCGCGTCGCTGCTGACGACGTCGACGGTCCAACCCGCGCGGTCCAGCGCGCGAGCGGCGGCGAGTCCTCCGCGATTGAACCCGTGCTCGACGATCAGGGCGCGCATGGGCGCGCGGTGCGGTACCGGGGCGGGATCCGTCCGTGTCTCATGCACCGGCCGCAGAGTACCCGGCGCGTCCCACCGGCGGGTGCGCCATGGATCGGCATCAAGGGTCGAGGTACTGTGGCGGCGTGGATGCCGACGCTCTCGCGGTGGGCTCAGCGGGCGGCGGCGGGTCAGCCGCCGGCGAGCGGCTGCTGCGCGCCTTCGCGCGCCGTCTTCCGGCCGAGCCGGACGCGGCGCTCGCCCGGCTGCGACGCGAGCGGGTGCCGGTCGCCGTGGTCGCCGCCTTGGCTGGGGACGTCCCCGGCGCGCTCGCCGCCTCAGCAGTCTGGCGCTCGGCCGCGGAGGCCGACCGGCAGCGGGCCGAGCGCCTGCGGCGGGCCGCGGCCATCGTCGAGGTCGCGCTGGCGGGGATCGGCGGGCTCGCGATCGCCGCCGACACGCTGGGTTGGTCGTGGTCGTCGGACCTCGACGTCTTTGCGACCGCCGGCGCGCTGGGCACGGCGTCCGCGGCGCTGCGCGACGCGGGCGGCATCGAGCTCGACGCCCTGACCGGCCTCCTCGCGCCCGGGCGTCGGCGCCCCACCGCCCCAGCGCGACACTTCGCGCTGCTGCGAGCCGGCGCGGTCCTCGCGCCTGTCGAGCTCTCCACCGTCCTGTGGGACCGCGGGGAGCCCGCCGCCCCGGCGATCGAGCGGGGGCTCCCGGGGGACGGGGGGCTGCCGCACCTGCTCGGTCGCGACGCGACGCGACGCCGCGTGGCCAAGCTCGCCGCCACGCGGCGGCCGACCCTGCGTGGAGCCGTCGAGCTGAGCGCCCTCATCGACCGCGGCGAGGCGCTCGAGACCGCCGCGATGAGCGCCTCGGCGCTCCGGCGCCACGCGCCGGTGGAACGGGCGCTGGGCCCGCCGGGCCCGCTGAGCGCCGCCGCGGAGCGGACCCGTCCCCGCGTCAACGGCGCCTGGGCCGGGGCTCGGACGCAGGCGCTGCGGCGCGAGGCGGCGGCCCGAGCGCGGCCGCGCCAAGTGCGAATCGGCTTCTGCGGGATCGACGGCGCCGGGAAGTCCACGCAGGCCGCCCGCCTGGTCGAGAACCTCGAGCGCAGCGGCGTCGGCGCACGGGCGTCGTGGACGCGCCTGGGCAATCGAGCGTCCGGCCCGGTCGAGGCCCTGGCGCGCACCGCCCAGCGGCTGCTGCCGACGGGCACGCACTCCTTCCAGGCCACGCGCGAGGCCGCCGGCCGCCGTGCCCCGGCGGGCGATCCGCAGGGACCGCCGCAGCCGCCGGGGATCGCGCTGCCCCTGACCAGGCGCGGGCCGGTCGGCTGGAGCTGGGCGCTCGCGGTCACGCTGGACTACCTCGTGCGCTCGCGAAGGGCCCAGCGCCGGGCGAGTGGATCGGTGCTCGTGCTCGACCGCGCCGTCTCCGACGCGCTCGTGGAGTTGCAGGACGACTACGGGATCGCTCTGCGGCTGGGCCTCCAACGGCGCCTGCTCGCCCGCTTCGCGCCGCGCCCCCACACGACCTTCTACCTGCGCCTGCCCGGGTCGGTGGCCAAGGCGCGCAAGGACGACGTGTTCACCGCCGCCGAGCTCGAGGTGCAGATCCGGCGCTACGACGCGCTGCTCGAAACGCAGCCGGGGGTCGTCGTCCTGGAGGCGCAGAGGCCGCGGGACGAGCTCGCGGAGGCGGTGTTGCGGGCGGTCTGCGGCTGGGGCTCAGGGCGTCCCGTGGCAGGACCCTGAGCCGCGGTCGGTGAAGGTGCCGCCGGCGGCGGAGAGGAACCGCCACGCGTAGCCGGCGGGCCGGAAGGTCACCTTGAGCACGCCCAGGGTCGTGTTGTCGAGGACCTGGCTGTTGGGCAGGGGCGGATTGACCGTGTGCAGGCTCCTACCGCCGGTTCCGGCCACGATCTCGCGGATGCCGTACGCGGGGTCCGGCGTGCCCGACGGGTCTTGCGGGGCGAAGCGCTCGTAGTCGTGGGCGTGCCCGTTGAGCACGAGATCGGCGCCGTTGTCGTAGAGCGCCTGCCAGATGGCGCCCAACGACGGGTCGGGGCCGGCCGAGGTGCCGGAGCTGAACCGCGGCTGATGAAAGAACGCGAGCGTGCACGCGACGGGATGCGCCGCGAGGTCGTTGCGCAGCCAGATCTCCTGGGCTGAGCCCGCCGAGCAGGCGACCTGCGTGCAGTTGGCGTTGAGCGCGACGATGTGCCAGCCGCCCGCGTCGAAGGCGTAATAGCCCAGGCCCCGGTCGCCCGCGGCCCCGGTGGGCGCGCCCACGCCGTCGAAGTAGTCGAAGTAGCCCGCTGCGCCGGCCGTGAAGTACTCGTGGTTGCCGGGCACGGGACGCGTGAGGGCCTTCACCCGGCCCCAGGACGGGTCGTAGACCGCCTGGAACTGCGCCAGGGAGCCGTCCTCGTACTGCAGATCGCCGAGCGCGAGAACCGCGTCGACCGGATTGGCGACCAGCAGATCAGAGGTCGCCCGCTGCCGGCACAGGGTGCCGTTTCCGCCTCCGCCGTTGTAGTCGGGATCGCTGGAGTCGCAGGCGACGTCGCCCGCCGCCAGCACGGCTCCGGTCGGCGTCGGGACGGGCGTGGGCGTCGGCGTGGGGGTCGGTGTGGGCGTCACTGTCGGCGTCGGCATAGGCGTGGGCGTGGGCGTCGGCGTCGCCTCCGACGTGGGCGTCGGCGCGGCCTGCGGCGTCGGCGCCGGGGAGGGCAGCGCAGAGGGAGGTCCGATGGTGGGCGGGGACGTGGCCTTACCCGCCCGGATCACCAGCGCCGCGCGGCGGTGGCCCGTCCGCCACGTGCCCCCCGCGGCGGCCGCGACCAGGAACAGGTTCGGCATTCCGGAGCGCACGCGCGCGGTCACCCGGAAGCTCACGCGCACGAGACCCTTCCTCGCGGCGGCCGGACGCCCGCGGACCGGCACACGATGGAGCAGCCGGTAGCGCAGGCCCCTGCGACGCACCCGCCAGAACGCAAGCCGCGCGCCGCCACGCCGGACGGTCACGACGAGCCGCGCGCTGCGGACCCGCGGAGTCCCGGCCAGGTCGAACCGAAGCACGAGCGAGCGGCCCAGGCGCACCGGGTCACCGGAGCGCCCGGCGACGGTGTGCGGCAGCAGGCGCCGGTGGGTCGGCGCAAGGCGATACGTGGTCAACGCGGCGCCCCGCGCCGCCGCCGCGGACGCGGCGGGGCCTGTCGCCGGGACGAGGGCCGCGACGACGATCAGGCGCCGGACTCCGATCAACCCGCGCACGTCTCTTCAGCAAAGCAGACGGCACCCCGGCTCCAGCCTCGCCGGGCGGGAAGCGGACGGATGTTCTGCGACCGGGCCGCGACCGGTCACCCGTCGCGCCCGGTTGCAACTGGCTCAGGCGATCAGCGGGATGATCAGCAGCGCGACGATGTTCGCCACCTTGATCATCGGGTTGATCGCCGGGCCGGCGGTGTCCTTGAACGGATCGCCGACGGTGTCGCCGGTGATCGACGCCTCGTGGGCGAGCGTCCCCTTGCCGCCGTGGGCGCCGTCCTCGATCAGCTTCTTGGCGTTGTCCCACGCGCCGCCGCCCGCGGTCATCAGCACCGCGAAGAACAGGCCGACGACGATGACGCCGATGAGCAGCCCGCCGAGGGCCTTGTAGGAGATGATGCCGACGATCACGGTGAGCACGATCGGCAGCAGCGAGGGGAGCACCATCTCGCGCTGCGCGGTCTTCGTCACGATGTCCACGCAGGTGCCGTACTCCGGCTTCTCGGTTCCGTCCATGATGCCGGGCTTCTCGCGGAACTGCCGGCGCACCTCCTCCACGACGGCGGAGCCGGCGCGGCCGACGGCCTCCATCGACAGCGAAGCGAACAGGCAGACCATCAGCCCGCCGAGCAGCAGGCCGCAGAGCACGGCCGGGTCGGTGAGGTCGAACCTCACCGAGGCGAAGGAGACGTTGAGCTCCGTGGCCAGCTCGATCTTGAACGCCGCGAAGAGCACCAGGGCGGCGAGCGCGGCGGAGCCGATCGCGTAGCCCTTGGTGACGGCCTTGGTGGTGTTGCCGACCGCGTCCAGCGGGTCGGTCACGTTGCGCACGTCCTCGGGCATGTCCGCCATCTCGGCGATGCCGCCCGCGTTGTCGGTGATCGGCCCAAAGGCGTCCAGCGCGACGATCAGGCCGGTCAGCGAGAGCTGCGCCATGACGGCGACGCCGATGCCGTAGACGCCGGCCAGCCCGTGGGCTCCGGCGATGGCCGCGACGATCACGAGCGCCGGGAGCGCCGTGGCCTGCAGGCCCTTGGCGAGGCCCTGGATGATGTTGGTGGCGTGCCCCGTCTCCGACGCCTGCGCGGTCGACTTCACCGGCGAGAAGCGCGTGGACGTGTAGTAGTCGGTGATGACGAACAGCAGCGCGGTGACGCCGAGGCCGATCAGCGCGCAGGCGTAGAGCTTGCCGACCGTCGGGGCGCCCCCGCCCCGGATGTTGTCCATCATCCAGTGGGTGACGGGATAGAAGGCGATCGCCGCGAGCAGGCCGGAGACGATGAGGCCCTGGTACAGCGCGCGCTCGACGTTGCCCGTCTTCGTCCGGACGGCGAAGGTGCCGATGATCGACGCGATGATCGACACGCCGCCGAGGACCAGCGGGTAGAGGATCACGTTCGCGTTGTCGCCCCCGAAGGTCAGGACGCCGAGCAGCATGACCGCGACCGCCGTCACGGCGTAGGTCTCGAAGAGGTCGGCGGCCATGCCCGCGCAGTCGCCGACGTTGTCGCCCACGTTGTCGGCGATCACGGCCGGGTTGCGCGGGTCGTCCTCCGGGATGCCGGCCTCGATCTTGCCGACGATGTCGGCGCCGACGTCGGCGCCCTTGGTGAAGATGCCGCCGCCCAGACGGGCGAAGACGGAGATCAGGGAGCCGCCGAAGCCGAGCCCCAAGAGCGCGTCCACCGCATCCTTGTGAGAGACGTCGAAAACCGCGGTCAGGAGCCCGTAGTAGCCGGCGACGCCCAGCAGGGCGAGCCCGACGACGAGCATGCCGGTTACGGCGCCGCCGCGGAAGGCGACGTCGAGCGCCGGCCCGATGCCGCCGCGAGCAGCCTCCGCCACGCGGGCGTTGGCGCGGACCGACACGTTCATCCCGATGAAGCCCGCCGCCGCGGACGCCAGGCCGCCGATGGCGAAGCCGGCCGCGACCTCGATGTTCTGCAGGAAGATCAGCACGACGAACAGAACGACGCCGACGGCGGCGATCGTCGTGTACTGACGGCGCAGGTAGGCGGAGGCGCCCTCCTGGATGGCCAGGGAGAGGCCGCGCATGGTGTCGTTGCCGGGTGAGAGCGCCAAGAGCGATCGCGATGTCAGCGCCCCGTAGAGCACGGCCGCCGCCGCGCAGGCGAGCGCGACGACGATGCCGTGTTCGGAGAGGAATTCGGTCAAGGGATCCCCTTCTAAAAGAGTCGATGGTCAGCAGGCGCCGCGGGGCAGCCCGCAATCAGTCAGCAAAGGAAAACGGGCGGCAGCCAACAACTGGCCGCCGCCGCGGAAGCGCGGGAGGATAGCCGAACCGCCGGCAGCACCCTCCCGGCTCGGCTACTGGCCCGGGACCCAGAGCCGACCGCCGCCGGGCCCGGCCTGCCCGCCCTGGGGCTGGTCGCCGGGCGGCTGCCCGGCCGCCGGCGACGCCTGAGCCGCGCCGGTGCCCTTGACGTAGGCCATCTGGAGCTGGGCAAGCGCGTCCTGGAAGGGAGCGAGCTTGTCCCCGTGGCGCGGTGCGACGAGCGCCAGCAGCCCCCGGGCGGCGTCGATCGAGATCCGCAGCTGCTCGAAGTCCGGCTGCAGCCCGGCCTCCGGCGGAGCGCCGACGGCACCCTTGCGCGCGCCGAGGTTGATCAGCGAGACGATGGTCTGCAGGATGACGTCGTCGACGTGGATGCGGTCGATCTCGGCGTCGAGCTCGCGCAGCTGCTCCTCGGTGAGCTCGGGCTCCTCAGGGCCCGGAGCCCCCTGCTCGCTCATGTCGCTCATGGGTCCATGGCCTCCTGGTACGTGGCGGACGTTTCCTTGACGGTCTCGGCGTAGACCTCGGCCGGGCTCGCTCCCGCGTCGATCAGCCGGCGCTGGCGCTGCGCGCCGTTGAGCTCGGGCAGTCCGGGGTTGACCCCGGTCCAGGCGGAGAGCCGTTCCACGGCCTCCGCGGCCGGGTACTCCACCACGCGCGGCCCCTCGAGATCGAGCAGCTTGCCGTCGAGCCCGTAGCGGATGGCGCGCCACACGTTCTCCTCGATCAGCCGTCCCGGAATGTCGTGCGGCGCACGACCCTCGTCGACCTCGCGAAGCGCCTGGGCGACGCAGGCGGTGATCAGCGTCACCAGCGCGTCGGACTCGGCGGCCGAGGACTGCGCGTCGCAGATCCGGACCTCGACCGTGCCGAAGTCGTGGTGCGGGCGCACGGACCACCACAGCTGGGTGAACTCGACGATCGAGTTGGTGCGCTGGAGCAGATCGACGTAGTCCGCCCACGCCTGCCATGTGCCGAAGGCGTCCGGCACCCCGCAGCGCGGGAAGGACTTCGTGAAGATCTGCGTGCGGGCGGTGTGCAGGCCGGAGTCGCGCTGGTCGACGTACGGCGAGTTGGCCGAGATCGCGAGCAGCGTGGGCAGGATCGGTCGCAGCCGGTCGCAGACGGCGATGGCGCGCTCGGCGCCCTGCACGCCCACGTGGGCGTGCACCGAGAACGTGTTGTTGCGCCAGGCGACGTACTTCAGGCCCTCCCCCACCAGCCGGTAGTGCTCGGTGTCGATCAGGCGCTGATCGAGGTAGGCCGACAGCGGGTGGGTGCCGGTGGAGCCGAGCGCGAGGCCGTGAGCCGTGGCCAGCGCCAGCAGGCGGCGGCGCGCCTCGGCCTGGCGCGCGAGCGCGTCCGCGAGATCGGCGCCCCGTCCCGAGCGGATCTCGATCTCCGACGAGATCAGCTCGCCGGCGATCGAGCCGGTCAGCACGTCGTCGCCGATCGCCGCGTCGCGCAGCTCCTCGAAGCGCGCCACGAGCGCGAGCGTGCGGGGATCGAGGATCGCGTACTCCTCCTCGATCCCGACGGTCATGTCGACCGAGGCCTCGAAGGTCTCCCTGGCCGTGGCGGTGTCGATCACGTCAGGTAGAAGTACAGCGCGTAGAGCAGGTCGACCGCGGGGCTCGAGGTGTGCACCGTGACGTCGGGCGGGACCTGCAGCAGCGCTTCGGAGTAGTTGAAGATGATCTTGATTCCGACGTCGACGAGCGTGTCGGCGAGATCCTGGGCCGCGGCCGTCGGCACGGCCAGGACGGCCACGACGATGTCCTCCTCGGTCACGACGGACTCGAGGTCCGAGCTCGGGCGGACCTGCGTGGTCCCGATCTCCTCCCCCACCTTGCTGTCGTCGTTGTCGAAGATCGCCACGACGTTGAAGCCGTGGTCGGCGAAGATGTCGCTCGAGGCGATCGCGCGGCCGAGATGCCCGGCGCCGAACAGGGCGATGTTGTGCTGGCCGCTGGAGCGCAGGATCTTGCGGATCTGGGAGACCAGCGAGTCGACGTTGTATCCGACGCCGCGCTTGCCGAACTTGCCGAAGCCGCTCAGATCGCGCCGGATCTGCGTGGAGTTCACGTGGGTGTACTCCGATAGCTCCTGGGAGGAGATCGTCTCCCGCCCCATCTTGCGGGCCTGGGTGAGGACCTGCAGGTAGCGCGAGAGGCGGGCCGCGACGCCGAGCGAGAGCCGGTCTGGCGTGGTGCCGTCGGCCATGAGGTCGCCGAAGCTCATTGCCCGGCAGCTTACGGACTAGGTCCTTCCCTCCCCGGGCGCGAGCAGGCGCCGCTCGAGCTCCGGCTCGTCCACGAAGTAGTCGAACAGCTCCTCGCCGTCGAGGGCGATCACCGGGATGCGCTCGAGGTAGCGGGCGTGCAGCACCTCGTCGGCCTCGATGTCGATCTCCGTCAGCGCGAAGGGGACGCGCCGGCGCAGGCGCTCGAGCACCGTGCGCGCGTCGTCGCACAGATGGCAGCCCGCCCGGCCGTAGAGCGTGACCGCCCTGCTCATCGCACCTTGAAGGGGGCTGACGCGGCGCGCGTGGGGGCGCCGGCCTGGCGCGGCGCCTTCGCGCGCACGGTGAAGCGATAGGAGCCGGCCGCCAGCCGGGCCAGGACCGAGCGCGGCAGCGTGTAGGCGTAGACGCCCGGCAGGACGCCGCGCTCGCCCCCCGGCGGAGTCAGGCGCTCGGAGACCCCGGCGCCCTTGAGCGTCAGCTGCAGCGCGGCGGCCGGGACGATCTCGGTCCCCAGCCCGCCGGCCGGATCGCCGCGGTCAAAGCGCCCGACGGTGAACTCGACTCCGGTGGCCCGGCGGGTCCGCTTGACCCGCAGGGGGCCGATCGGCACGGCGGGCGCCGCGAGGACGGGGCGCGCGGCGCGGGCGGACCGCCGGATCGCGTCCGTCGGCGCGAGCAGGCGGCCGCGGACGGCGTCGACGTCGGGGTCGGCGGACATCGCCGCCTCCACGGCCACCTGGGCGGCCGCGAGCGCCGCGCCGCAGATCAGCCGGCCCCCGGCGACCAGGCAGCCGGGGCGGGCGAGGTCGGGCTTGTCCGTGCCGTCGTAGGCGGGGCCCACGGACGCGAGGCGCGACGGGCCGCTGGCGGCGAACGGCGTCCCCGGCCTGTCGGCCGGCGCCTGCACGCCCGTGGCAGTGGCGGGCAGCCCGGCCCTGAGCGCGAGGATGGCCCCGGCGGCCGGGCCCGTGACACCGAGCACGGGCACCGCGACTCGCCCGGCCGCGAGCGCGGGCAGCGGCCGGTCGGGGCGAGGCTCGGCGACCAGCACGGCGGCGGCGCCCGCAGCAGCCGCCGCCGCGGCCTGGGCCCCGGGGTTCACGCCCGCCCGCACGACGGCCATGCGCCCCTGCAGCGGCGGCGCGCCCTTGGCCAGCAGGGCGGCGGCGGTGACGGCCTCGACGGGCCCGGCGGTGCGCAGCGGCTTGCGCGGCGGGCCGCCCGCGAGCAGCGCGGCGCCGGAGACGGTGCTGTTGCCGACGGTGAGCTTCGTACGCGCGACCGCCGCCGGATCGCCGAGCGCCGCGACGGCCAGGGCCCCGGCCGCCGCCCCGGGGGAGCCGACCGTCCCGTAGGCGCCGGCCGCGGGCCCCTCGTCCCCGCCGGGCGCGACGACGAGCGTGCCGAGCCGCTTGGCGGCGGCCATCGCCTGGGTCTCCGCGGCGTCGGCGAACCCCGCGTAGGGGGCGCTGACGCCGATCACGGCGACGTAGTCGTGATCGCTGGCGTCGCCGTCGAGGTTGGGGTCGACGGTGCGCTCGAGACCGGCCAGCAGCTGGTCGGTGCGCCCGGACTCCTCGCCCCCGTCGAGCGCGGTGACGCGGACGGCGCGCGTCGTCGCCCCGAGAGCGGAGAGCGCGTCGGCGAGCGGCGTGCCGCCCACCTCCCGGCGGCCGGGGTCGCGCGCGTCGGTGCCGGGCGCCGGGTCGCTGTCGCGCTGCACGGCGTCGTAGCCGCCCTTCAGCGCGCCGCTGACGCCGCCGGCCAGCAGCGTCACGCGCGGGCCGTGCCTGGGAGGCGCCGGCCGGCTCGCGGCGCCGACCGGGACGGGCTCGGAGAAGGCCGGGTAGAAGCGGCGGTTGGCGCGCACGCGGACGCCGAGGCTCTGCAGGCGGGGCAGGTCGGCGGCGCGGATCGTGGCCGCGAAGCCGTGCCAGGTGCGCTCGAAGGTGGCCACGTCGCGCAGCCTGACGCCCGTCGCGGCCAGCGCGCTGATCAGCGCCGAGGCCTCCTGGCGCAGCGAGCGCACGTAGAAGCGCTGCCGCCGCGGCCTCAGGCGCGCCACGTCCTTGCGCGCCCCGAGCGCCGGGCGCGGCAGCTGCACCAGCACGCGCTCGGTGCGACCGGTCGGCAGCGCGGGCGAGCGGCCGTCGTAGGGCACGGGATCGGCGAGCGCGGCGCCGAAGGTCTGCGTCTCTCCGCCGCCCGGGACCGCGCCGCCGCCGCCCCCGGAGGCGAGCGCGGCGACCAGGACGAGCACGGCCACGGCGGCGGCCGCGGCGGAGGCCCAGCGCTGCCGCGTCATGCCGTGGCATAGGCGTCGAGTGAGAGGTAGGTCGGGAAGGCGACCGGGGTCACCCACCGCGCGGCCGAGCCGATCATCGCCGCGTTGTCCGTGCACAGCTCGGGCGCCGGCACGTGGACGGTCACGCCGAGCCCGAAGATGCGCTCGCGCAGACGGCGGTTGGCGGCGACGCCGCCGCCGATCGCCACGCGGTCGAGGCCGGTCTGCGCCACGGCGCGCTCGACGCGCGCCATCAGCGCCTCGACGATCGCGTGCTCGTAGGACGCGGCGAGGTCCGCGGACCGCCGCGCCGTCTCCTGAGCGCCCAGGTCGCGGACCTTGTACAGCAGCGCCGTCTTGAGCCCTGCGAAGGAGAAGTCCAGGCCCGCCACCCGCGAGGCGATCGGGAAGGCGAAGGCGTGCGGGTCCCCCGCGGCCGCGAGGCGGGAGAGCGCCGGACCCCCCGGAAAGCCCAGGCCGAGCAGGCGCGCGCCCTTGTCGAACGCCTCGCCGGCGGCATCGTCAAGCGTGCGGCCGAGCGTCTCGTATCCGGCGTGGTCGGTGACCCGGGTCAGCAGCGTGTGGCCGCCGGAGGCGATCAGGCACACAAACGGCGGCGAGAACGGCGCCGGCTCGAGATAGTTCGCGGCCACGTGCCCCTGCAGGTGGTCGACGGGCGCGACCGGCAGCCCGCGCGCCGCCGCCAGGGCCTTGCCCGTCGCGACGCCGACCAGCAGCGCGCCGATCAAGCCGGGGCCCTGCGTGAACGCGAGCAGCTCGACGTCGTCGAGGCCGGCGCCGGCCGTCGCGAGCGCGTCGTCGACCACCGCGTTGACGAGCTCGAGGTGGTGGCGGGAGGCGATCTCGGGCACGACGCCCCCGTAGCGGTCGTGGATGCCCTGCGAGGAGACGACGTTGGCGAGGATCGCCCCCGCGCGCGTGACCACTGCCGCGCAGGTGTCGTCGCAGGAGGTCTCCAGGGCCAGGATCACCGGACGGCCGTGCGCGGATCCGCCGCGGGGACGTCGTCGAGCGTGCCGCGTCGCGTGCCAGGCGTCCGCCACATGATCAGCGCGTCCTCGCCGTTGTCCTGGTAGTAGCGACGGCGGACGCCCGCGGCCTTGAAGCCGAACCCCTCGTACAGGCGCACAGCGGCGTCGTTGGACGGCCGGACCTCGAGCGTGACCTGCTCGTCGGGCCCGGGCAGCCGATCCAGCAGCGCCCGCACCAGCGCGGTGCCGATGCCGCGGCGCCGCCGCGTCGGGTCGACAGCGACGTCCATCAGGTGCCAGACGTCGGCGTAACGCGAGCAGATCAGATACCCCAGGACGGCGTCGTCGCCAAACGCCACGAGGCAGACGCCGGCGGGCTTTGAGAGCTCGAGCACGAACATCGCCAGCGACCAGGGCGCCGGGAAGGCGCGGCGCTCGATGGCGACCACCTGCGGGAGGTCGGCGTAGGTGAGACGGCGGATCTCGATCAACGGGGGCGGGCGTCGGGGGCGCGGCAGTAGTCGGGTGTGAGCGCGTCCCGGGGCGTCGGCGATCCGGCCGCGCCGAGCCGGCAGACGGGCTCGGCGCCGATGCGGTGGACGGGCTCTCCGTCGGCCGGGACGGCCGCTCCGGCCCGTTCCAGCTGCTCTCTGAAGCGTACCGCCCCGTCCCCCAGCGCCCGCACGCCCGGGCCCAGCTGTGCGACCGCCGCCGCGAGATCGGCTTCTGACAGCGCGACCGGCGCCACGATCGTCTCCGGCCCGCGGTAGGCCGCCAGAAAGGCCTCCCCGCGGCGGGCGTCGAGTACCGCGGCCACGGGACCGCCCCCCGGGGCGCCGCAGGCGAGCGCCCGCAGCGAGGACACGGCCACGACCTCGAGCGCGCGTGCCTGCGCGAGCGCGCGCGCCGTCGCGATGCCGATGCGCAGGCCGGTGAAGCCGCCCGGCCCGACGCCGACCGCCAGCCGCCGGACGCCGTCCCAGCCCGTCCCGGCCTCCGCGAGCACCTCCTCGACCAGCCCGAGCAGGCGGCTCGCGTGGTTCGGGCGCGCGCCGGCCGGCGGGTCGTCGCGGCGCTCGAAGGCCGTTCCGTCGTCGCGCAGCAGGCCGACGGCCGTGGCGGGGGTGGCGGTGTCGAAGCCCAGGACGCCCATCTCACCCCATCCCGAGCGTCCGCGCGTCGCCGCCCGCGTGCGCGAGCGCCACGCGGTGCGTCACCGGCCGGCCCCCGGCCGCCGCCGACTCGCGCTCGGCCCGCTCCGGCCACTCCACGAAGGTGACGGTGTCCGGCCCGAAGTACGGGTCCAACAGGCCCGGGTCCTCGCCGTCGAGTCCGCCGAGGCGGTAGAGGTCGAGGTGGGCGAGCGGTCCCCGGTCACCCTCGTGCAGCACACCCACGACAAAGGTCGGGCTCGTCACGGGCGTGGTCGCGCCCAGCGCGCGCAGGGCGCCGCGCACGAAGGTCGTCTTCCCGGTGCCCAGCTCGCCGGAGACGAGCACGACGTCCCCGGCGCGCAGCCGCGCGGCGAGCGCGGCACCGGCAGCCTCGGTCTCCTCGGCGGACCGGGTGGTGTTTTCAGGTGCAGGTGTCGCGGGCATCGCCGAGGGCCACGCGGAGGCGCAGCGAGAGGCCGAAGCCGAACAGGCTCAGGCCGGCGAGCGCGACCAGAGCGGGGTCCGAGCCGGTGGACGGCAGGCCGGATCGGTCCACCGGCGTCGCGGTCGCCGTGGCGCGCGGGGTGGGCGTGCTCGTCGGCGTCGCATCGCCACCCAGCGGGGTCCGCGGATGGCTGCGCAGGGGCGTGAGGCCCCCGAAGGGGTCCTTGGCCGGTCTGGCCTGAGCGATCTGGGCGACCAGCATGTCGTCGCGGTTGCGCGCGAGCGCCGCACCGGGCACCGCGGCGCAGAGCATGACGGCCGCGAGCGGCCCCGCGTGGCGGACTCTCAGGGACATCTCGGGCCAAGGCTATTCGAGGGAGCGGACCGCAGCGCTCTCCGCTAGCGTCAGGCGGCTCATGGAGGCCCAGGCAGCACCGGCGGCGCCATCGCTGCGGGCCCGCATCGACGGCCTTCGCCAGTCCGAGACCGCCCCGGCGGCCGGTCTCGCGATCGCGACGATCGTCCAGCAGCTGATGGCCGTCGTCTTCACGGTCGTCTTCGCCCGGATCCTCGGGACGGACGGCTACGGCTCGCTCGCGGCGCTGATCAACTTCACGGTCCTGCTCGTGGTCCCCGGCTCCGCGCTGCAGGTCGTCACGGCGCGCCAGGGGACGCTCGGCCGCTTCGGCCACGGGCCGGAGCTGGCCGCCACGCTGGCACGCTGGACCCGGCACATCCTCTACGGGCTCGGCGCGGTCGCCGTCGCCTCCTTTGTGCTGCGCAGGCCGCTGGCCGACCTGGTCAACATCGACCAGGAGTGGGCCGCGGCCGCCGTGCCGGTCAGCGCCGCGCTGTGGCTGCTCGTCTGCGTCCAGCGCGGGCTGCTGCAGGCGGCGCGGGCCTACCGGCCCGTCGCGATCTCGATCGTGGCCGAGGGGCTCGTGCGGATCCTGGGCTCGCTCGCCCTCGTCGCGCTGGCGTTCGGCGTCACGGGCGCCTACCTCGGCACGTTCGTCGCCTGGGCAGGCGTGGCGCTCGTGCTGCACCGCATCCTGCGCCGGCGCCTGGGCCCCCCCGCACCGGGGCGCGCGAATCACCCGCTGAGCGCGCTGGCCCGCCACGCCGCGGTCCCGATCGCCGGGCTCGTGCTCGTCGCAGCGCTGCAGAACGTCGACGTGATCATGGCGCGCCACGCGCTCGACCACGACACCGCCGGGATCTATGCGGCCACGACGGTCGCCGCCAAGGCGATCGTCTGGGTGGCCGTGGGCATCGGCCTGTGGGTCCTGCCCGAGGCCACCCGCCGCGCCGCGGCCGGGCTCGACCCCCGCCACGTGCTCGTCCGGGCGCTCGCCTTGATCGGCCTGCTCACGGTCCCGGCGCTCGCGATCTTCGCCCTCTTCCCGCGGCTGGTGCTCACAACCGCCTTCGGCACCGACTTCGCCTCCGGCGACCGCGTGCTGCTCGTGCTGGGCATCGCCTTCGCCCTGCTCGCCTGCACCTACGTCGTCGTCCAGTTCCTCCTCGGGCTGCACCGGCGGGTCTTCGTGCTCGTGCTGCTCGCCGTGGCGGTCGCGGAGCCGCTGGTGCTCGCAAGCGCCACGACGCTCGAGAGCTTCGCCACCCGCGTGTTGATCGTGCAGGCCGTGGCCGCCGCGGCGATCGTCGTGCTCGGGGCCCTCGTGCGCCGCGACCCACTGGCCGGCTCGGAGCCGGTGCTGTGAACTGGCGCTGAGGGTTGGCATATGACCCAGGCCCCGGGGTACCTTTGATCCGTGCTTGAACGTGTGCGCCGCGCCGGCTTGCGCGCCGAGGAGTCCGTCGCGAGCTCCGAAGGCGCCTCCGAGACGCGCCAGGTACGGCTGCGCGAGATCGACTACCGCGATCGTGACGAGTTCCTCGCCCTCGTCCACGACAGCCGGGCCCTGCACCATCCCTGGGCCTACCCGCCCGAGCGCGGCGACCAGTTCGACGAGCTGGTGGCCCGCGCCCGCCGCGAGGACGTCGTCACGCTGCTCGGCCGTCGGCTCTGCGACGACGCCCTCTTCGGGGTCTTCACGATCTCCCAGATCGTCCGCGGTGCCTTCCAGAACGCCTATCTCGGCTACTACGGGCACGCGCGCTACGCCGGGCAGGGCTACATGGGCGCGGCGCTCGAGCTCGTCATCGACCATGCCTTCGGCGCCCTCGCCCTCCACCGCGTCGAGGCCAACATCCAGCCGAGCAACACGCCGTCGAAGGCGCTGGCGCTCGGAGCCGGCTTCCGGCTCGAGGGCTTCTCGCCGCGCTATCTGCTGATCGGCGGCCGCTGGCGCGACCACGAGCGCTTCGCGATCACCGCCGAGGAGCGGCGGACGCGCGGCTGAGGGGGCGCCACCGAGATGAGAATCGGTCAGCAGCGGTCGGCTGTGAGCGATCTGTCCGCGGCGTTTGCACCGCGACGGGAGCGGCGGCCCGACGGCAGGTGAGCTCGAGCACGTAGTCCGCGGGCTGCGCACTGCGACGTCAGCGCGATGTGCTGAGGCGCAATGGTTGTCACAAAGTTGTTGCAAAGGCGGTTCCGCGGAACACCGCCGGCACCGACGTGGCGGCCGGGTCAGCACAGGATGCGGAACCTCGTCCGGATACTGCGGCCGGTCTTGCCGGCGGCGCGCGGGGTCGCCCGGGCAGCCTGCGCGCGATGCGCAGGCTGGTGGTCGCGGCCCGGGAATCGCGGTGGCGCACCGTCGCGCCGGGAGGGGGCCGAGCTGGGCTGCAGCGAGATCGCCCGGCCCATGACCGCGCGCGAGCAGTCATCGAGAAACAGCGTCACC
>JBBQBV010000013.1:0-42227 GCA_038318085.1 Solirubrobacterales bacterium | reverse complement strand
GCCCTGGAAGACGTTGGCCACGAGCGAGGCCAGGACGGACGGCGACACCGGCAGCTCGAGCTCGAGCTCGGCGGCCCAGCCGGAGAAGACCGACTCGAGCAGCTCCCGCCAGCGTGCCATCGCGCCGCGCCAGCGGGCGGCCAGCTCGGGCTCGGCCAGGCCGGCGGCCCAGAGCTCCCAGAGCGCCCGCACGTAGCCCGACTCGACGTCGTCGTCGAGGAAGTGGCAGGCGGTGCGCCATTTCTCAGACAGCGGGCCCGGCTCGGCGTAGAGCTGGCGCTGGCGCTCGAGCAACTGCTCGTTCTCGCGCTCGAGCACCGCGACCAAGAGCAGCTGCTTGCCACCGAAGTGGTAGTGGACGAGCGACAGCTGGGTCCGCGCCCGCTCGGCCACCGCGCGCGTGCTGGTGCCGCTGTAGCCGCGCTCGACGAGCATGTCGCGGGCCGCGTCGAGGATGCGCGCGCGGGTCGCCTCCCCGCGGACCCCTCGGCCGTCGAGCTTGCTTGACACGCAAGGAAGCCTAGCATTATGCTCGGTCGGTCGACCGACCAACTATCTAAGGAGACAGACTATGCCGATGGTGAACGTCAAGCTGATCGAAGGCGTCTTCGACGCCGACCAGAAGCGCGAGATGATCGAGAGGCTCACCGAGACGATGGTGGAGATCGAGGGTGAGAACCTGCGCGGCGTGACTTGGGTCGTCGTGGAGGAGGTCAAGAGCGGGGACTGGGGCATCGGTGGCCAGGGGATGACCACCGAGGCCGTGCGCTCGCTCGCGGCCGGGGTGCCGGCCTAGCGATGGCCGCTGTCGCAGACACCGCGCAGCCCGCGTTTCGGGCCCTCTCGCCCGTCGAGAGCGGCTACGCGGCGCTGGGCGGTGTCCGCGTCGGCTACGAGGTGTTCGGCGCGGGCGATCGCACGCTGCTGCTGCTGCCGCCGTGGGCGATCATCCATTCGTCGTTCTGGAAGCTCCAAGTCCCGTACCTCGCGCGCCACTTCCGTGTCGTCACGTTCGACGGCCGGGGCAACGGGCGCTCGGACCGCCCGCGGAGCGCCGCCGAGTACGGCCCGCGCGCGTCGGCGCAGGATGCGCTGGCCGTGCTCGACGCGGTTGGGGCGCAGGACTGCGTGCTGGTCTCGCACTGCGGGAACGCCGGCGGCGCCCTGGTGCTCGCCGCCGAGCACCCGGATCGCGTGCGGGGCGCCGTGTTCATGTCCCCGGCGCTGCCGCTCACGCCGCCGCTTCCCGAGCGCACCGGGTTCCCATTTGACGAGGTCCTGGCCACGTCAGAGGGCTGGGCGAAGTCCAACCGGCACTACTGGCAGCGGGACTTTCGCGGCTACCTCGAGTTCTTCTTCGGCCGCTGCTATCCGGAGCCGCACTCAACCAAGCAGCGCGAGGACGGGATCGCCTGGGCGCTCCAGACCACCCCCGAGACGCTCGCTGCGACGATCGAGGCCGAAGGGCTGGACGAGCCGACGGTGCGCGAGCTGATCGCCCGGCTGGCGTGCCCCCTGCTGGTCACGCAGGGAGACGAGGATCTGCTGATCCCCACCGATCGCGGGTCGAGGTTCGCCGACTTGACCGGCGCCGAGCTCCTGGTGCTCGAGGGCGCCGGGCACTGCCCGAACGCCCGCGACCCCGTGCGCTTCAACCTCGCGCTGCGCGACTTCGCCGAGCGCGCGTACGGGCCCGCCTCGACGCGAGGCACGTGGCGACGCGCGGTTCGCCGCCGCAAGCGGGCGCTCTACGTCTCTTCGCCGATCGGGCTCGGCCATGCCTGGCGCGATGTCGCGATCGCGCGCGAGCTGCGCGCCATCGAGCCGGAGCTCGAGATCGACTGGCTCGCCCAGGATCCCGTCACGAGCGTCCTGCAGGCTTGCGGCGAGCGCATCCACCCGGGCAGCAGCCTGCTCGCGAACGAGTCGCGCCACATCGCTGCCGAGTCACGCGAGCACGAGCTCGACGTCTTTCAGGCCTGGCGGCGAATGGACGAGATCCTGCTTGCCAACTTCATGGTCTTTCACGATGTCGCCGACGCTGAGCACTACGACCTCTGGATCGGCGACGAGGCATGGGACCTCGACTACTACCTCCACGAGAACCCGGAGCTCAAGACGGCCGCCTACTGCTTTTTGACCGACTTCGTCGGATGGCTGCCGATGCCAGAGGGCGGCGAGGCGGAGGCGCGGCTGACCGCCGACTACAACGCAGAGATGATCGAGCAGGTCGCCCGATTCCCGCGCGTGCGCGACCGCGCCATCTTCGTGGGGTCGCCCGAGGACATCGTCCCACGGGATTTCGGCGAGGGGCTGCCGGGGATCCGGCCGTGGGTGGAGGAGCACTTCGACTTCAGCGGCTACGTGCTCGCGCCGGACGCTGGGCATCCGCCGGACCGTGCGGCGCTGCGCGCCAGGCTCGGGTACCGGCCGGACGACCGCATCTGCCTCGTGACGGTCGGCGGTTCAGGCGTCGGCGCAAGCCTCCTCGCCCGTGTGATCGAAAGCCTGCAGTATGCGCGCCGGCGCATCCCAGACCTGCGCATGATCGCGGTCTGCGGCCCGCGAATCGACCCAGGAGGTTTTGCCGCCCGCGACGGGCTCGAGGTGGTCGGCTACGTCCACGGCCTCTCTGAGCACCTCGCTGCCTGCGACGTCGCCGTCGTGCACGGCGGCCTCACCACGTGCATGGAGCTGGTGGCAGCCAAGCGACCGTTTCTGTACTTCCCGCTCAAGCGGCACTTCGAGCAGAACCTCCACGTTCGCCACCGTCTCGAGCGCTACGCCGTAGGCCGACCGATGAGCTTCGACACCGCGACCGCCCAGGCGATCGGCGACGCGATCGCGGACGCCCTGGGCGAAACTCCCGCGTATGCCGAGGTCGAGCGAGACGGTGCCGCGCGCGCCGCGCAGATGATCGCGACCCTTCTGTAGCGTGACCGTTCGGGCGGTCCTCGGCCCGCCGCGGCGCGCTCCGAGGTGTGTGGCGGGTAGGTTCTGAACGGACTCCCGGGTCAGTCGCTTGAGTGCGTTTCGCGGGCTTGGCATGTAGGTTGCCTGCCAATCGGAGTCCGTTCACTGAAGCGGCCCACCCAGATGTCTGAGGAGGCAAACCGAATGGGAATGTTGCATTGGCGATCCTGGCGTGGAGTTGGCGCCATCTGCCTGCTGTCGCTCGCCATGGGCTTGGCGGCTTGTGGCAGTAGCAGCAGCAGCAGTGACACCAAGACGACGTCGAGCTCCGGAACCCCCGCGAGTGGCGGCGGCAAGGAGGGCGGCTCGATCACCTACCTGATGGGGACCGCGCCGGACTTCCTCGACCCCAACGAGGGCTACACGACCCAGTCGGCCGAGGCGACGTGGATCACCTACACCGGCCTGCTCACCTACAAGCACGCCGAGGGCGCCGCGGGCGGCGAGCTGATCCCGGGCCTGGCCGAGGCTCTGCCACAGGTCTCCAGTGACGGCAAGACCTACACCCTGACACTGCGCAAGGGCCTGAAGTTCTCCGACGGCAAGCCGGTGAAGGCCTCCGACTTCGCCTACTCGGTCCAGCGCATGCTCAAGCTCAACTGGGGCGGCAAGAGCTTCGTGACCTCCTACGTCACGGGCTCGACGGCCTACGACACCGGTAAGGCGAAGACCATCTCCGGCATCACGACCGACGACGCGACCGGCAAGATCACGATCTCCCTCGACAAGCCCTACGGCGCCTTCGCGAACGTCCTCGCCTTCCCGGCCCTGGGCATCGTGCCGACCGGCACGGCGATGAAGAACCTCTCCACCGCCCCGCCGCCCGGCGTCGGCCCGTACATGATCACGAACGCCACACCCAACCGGGGCTGGACGATGAAGAAGAACCCGGCGTTCGCGGGCTTCAAGATCCCCGACATCCCGACGGGCCACCTCGACACGATCAACGTCAAGATCGTCTCGAACACACAGTCCGAGGCCCAGCAGGTCCTCAACAACCAGGCCGACGTGTTCGACGCCGGCGACACGGTCCCGCCGGCGCTGCTGCCGCAGATCAACCGCGACGCGGCCGACCGCTTCGCCAAGCAGACGATTCCGTCGACGTTCTACATGTTCCTGAACACGACCAAGCCGCCGTTCAACAACGTGCTCGCGCGCCAGGCGGTGAACACCGGCGTCGATCGCCGGGCCTTCCAGCGGCTGGCCTCGGGCTTCTTGCAGCCCGAGTGCTTCTTCCTCCCGGTTGGCATCGTCGGTCACCCGGACGCTGCCTGCCCGCAGGGCTCCAAGGACGGCGCCCCGGACCTCGCCAAGGCCAAGCAGCTGCTCAAGCAGTCCGGCCAGATGGGGGCCAAGGTCACGGTCTGGGGAGAGATGCGCGAGCCGCGCAAGGAGTACGTCGACTACTACACCAGCGCCCTGAACAAGATCGGCTTCAAGGCGACCGAGAAGATCATCTCCGACGAGACGTACTTCCCGACCATCGGCAACCAGAAGACCGACCCGCAGACCGGGTTCGCGGACTGGGTGCAGGACTTCCCGAACCCGTCGGACTTCTACCTGCTCATCAACGGCAGCTCGATCCAGCCGACCAACAACCAGAACTTCAGCAAGGTCAACGACCCGCACGTCCAGTCCGAGCTGAAGACGCTGGACGCCACGCCCGCCGCGGATCTGAACTCGGTTGCAGCCCGCTGGAAGGCGCTTGACGAGTACGTGGCCAGCAAGGCCTACGTGTACGTCTACGGCTCCGAGCAGTCGCCGCAGTTCCTCTCGAACAAGCTGAACTGGGACACGGCGCTCTTCCACCCGACGTACCTCAACGACTGGACGAGCTTCCAGCTCAAGTAGCGCACCCACCCCGCCGGCCGGCGAGTCTCGCCGGCCGGCGGCCCGGGTCAGACCGTGGCCACCACCCAACCCGCTCAATCCCCCGCCGCCGAGCCGCTGGCCCAGGACGCGCCGCGGGCCGGCATCGGGCCGTACAAGCTCGCCGCGAAGCGGCTGCGGCGCAACAAGGTGGCGCTCGCGTTCGGTGGGCTGTTCTTGATCATCGTGCTGCTGTGCCTGCTGGCGCCGGTGTACGCGAGCCAGATCGCCCACACGACGCAGAACGAAAACCACGTCACAGACCAGATCCGCATCGGCGGCAAGCTGCGTGACGTCGTGTCCCCGGAGGGCATCCCGATCGGACCGACCTGGCACGGCCGCTTTCTGCTCGGCGCCGACCAGAACGGCCGCGACGTCGCGGTGCGGCTGCTCTACGGCGGGCGCAACTCGCTCGAGGTGGGCCTCGTGGCCATGCTCATCACCGTGCTCCTCGCAACGATCATCGGCACGATCGCCGGCTACTTCCGCGGCGCGGCGGACGCCGTCCTGTCACGGCTGCTCGACCTCATCTGGGCGTATCCGGCCGTGCTGTTGGGGATCGCACTCGGCACGTCGCTGGCCCTCGGCGGCCTGACCGTCGGGCCGTTCTCGTTGAAGGGCAACTCGCTGATGGTGCCGGCCGTGATCATCGGCGTCGTGTTCATCCCGTACATGGCGAAGCCGATCCGCGGACAGGTGCTGACCCTGCGCGAGAAGGACTTCGTCGACGCTGCGCGCGTGCAGGGTTTCGGGCCGGTGCGCATCATGACCTCGGAGCTCTTGCCCAACCTGGCGTCGACGATCCTCGTGTTCGTCCCGCTGATCCTCGCCAACGCGATCCTGCTCGAGGCGGCGCTGTCCTACCTCGGCGCCGGGGTGCAGGCGCCCAACCCGTCGTGGGGGACGATGATCTCCGACGGCATCCGCCTGATTCCCAGCGCCATCCACTTGACGTTCGTGCCGGGCATCATGCTCGTGCTCTGCGTCCTCGGCATCAACATCTTCGGCGATGGGGCGCGCGACGCGCTGGACCCGCGCGCCAAGGTGCGGCTGGAGCACTGAGCCCGTGGTCCGCTTCGTCGTCCGCCGCCTGCTGTCGATGATCGTGGTGCTCGCCGCGATCTCCGTGCTGACCTTCTTGATCTTCCAGGCGATCCCCAACGGCGATCCGGCACAGCGGATGGCCGGGCGCACGGCCACGCCCGAGACGATCGCCGCGATCCGCAAGACGTGGGGCTTTGACAAGCCGATCTACGACCAGTACGCGATCACGATGAAGAAGGTCTTCACGGGCACGGTCACGTCCTACACGCAGTCGCTCAACGTCGTCGACGAGATCAAGCGCGACCTGCCGGTGACCTTCTCGCTGGCGATCGGAGCGGGCCTCATCTGGCTGGCGCTCGGAATCGTCTTCGGCGTCCTGAGCGCGCTGTATGCGGGCAGGTGGCTCGACCGGTCGCTCACGGTTCTGGCGCTCACCGGCATCTCGATGCCCGTGTTCTTCCTCGGCGCAGTGCTGCTGTACTTCCTCGCGTTCAAGCTCGGCATCTTTCCCAACGGCGGCTACGTGCCGTTGACGGAGAACCCGGTGCAGTGGCTCTACCACCTGATCCTGCCCTGGTTCACGCTGTCCGTGCTGTTCATCGGGTTCTATTCGCGCGTGCTGAGGTCGAACATCCTCGACGCGATCAACGAGGACTACGTGCGCACCGCGCGCGCGAAGGGCATCAGCGAACGCCGCGTCATGATCCGCCACGTCGTGCGCAACTCATTGATCCCGGTCATCTCGCTGTGGGGGCTGGACTTCGCCGCGGTCATGGGCGGCGGCGCCATCCTCACCGAGAACGCCTTCAGCATGCCCGGCGTGGGCAACTTCGCTGCCCATTCGATTGGCCGCCTCGACGTGCCTCCGGTGCTCGTGATCGTGATGTTCGGCGCCTTCTTCGTCGTGCTCTTCAGTGGGGTGGTCGACGTGCTGTACGCGCTGCTCGATCCGCGGATCCGGCTCTCCTAGTGGCCCATCCTGCACAGGATGAGCCACCGGTGACCGAGGCCGCTCCGGCGCTGCTCGCGGTCGAGCACCTGCGCGTGTCCTTTCGCACGGAGGACGGCGTCGTGCAGGCGGTCGACGACGTCTCGCTGACGCTGCGCGAGGGTGAGGTGCTCGCCGTCGTCGGCGAGTCCGGGTCGGGCAAGTCGGTGACCGGCATGACGCTGATGGGCCTGACGCGCTCGGCGAACGCGCGCATCGAGGGCTCGGCGCGCCTGCGGGGCCAGGAGCTGGTGACCGCCTCAGACCGCGAGCTGCGGCGCGTCCGGGGAGCCGAGATCGCCATGATCTTCCAGGACCCCATGACCGCGCTGAACCCGGTCCAGCGGATCTCCACGCAGATCGTCGAGCAGATCCGCGCGCATGATCGCGGCATCACCAAGCAGGCGGCGACGGTGCGGGCGATCGAGCTGATGGAGCGCGCCGGCATCCCCCGCGCGAGGGAGCGCGTGCGCTCCTACCCGCACGAGTTCTCCGGCGGCATGCGCCAGCGCGTGATGATCGCCATGGCGATGTCGTGCTCGCCCTCCGTGCTCATCGCAGACGAGCCGACCACCGCGCTGGACGTCACGATCCAGGCGCAGATCCTGCGTGAGATCAAGCAGATGTGCCTCCAGGTGGGTACGGCGGTGATCATGGTCACGCACGACCTCGGCGTCGTCGCGGACGTCGCCGACCGCGCGCTGGTCATGTACTCCGGGCGCGTCGTCGAGGAGGGCACGCTCGACGAGGTCTTCTATGACCCGCAGCATCCCTACACCTGGGGGCTGCTCGGCTCGATCACGCGCATAGACCGCCCCCGCCCGCACCGCCTTCCGGCCATCCCGGGGCTGCCGCCGTCGCTGCTCCACGCGCCGCAGGGCTGCCATTTCCGGCCCCGCTGTCCGCACGCATTCGAGGCGTGCGCGGAGGTCCCGGCGCTCGAAGAGCGCGGCGGCGGGCCCGGCCATCGCGACCGCTGCGTGCTGTCTGCGCAGGACAAGCGGCGCCTGCGCCGCGTCGAGGATCAGATCGGGCTGCGCACGGAGGGGACCGTCATCTCGTGAGCGAGCCCGAGCCCGAGCCCGAGCCCGGCCATGGCCCCTTGCTCGAGGTCGAGCACCTGAAGGTGTTCTTCCCCGTGCGAGCGGGCCTGCTGTTCAACCGCACCGTCGCCAAGGTCCACGCCGTCAACGACATCTCGCTGAGCCTCGCGGAGGGCGAGACGCTCGGCATCGTGGGCGAGTCGGGCTGCGGCAAGACCACGCTCTCGCGGACCCTCGTGCGGTTGCTCGAGCCCGACGAGGGCACGCTGCGCTTCCGTGGCGTGGACATCACCCACGCGCGCCGTGGCGATCTGGACAAGGTCCGCACCGAGGTCCAGATGGTCTTCCAGGACCCGTACGCGTCGTTGAACCCGCGCAAGCGCGTCGGCCAGATCATCGGCGCGCCGCTTGCGCTGCACGCGCCGCGGGGAACCGATCCCGCCGAGCGCGTGCGCGAGATGCTGCGGCTCGTCGGCCTCAGCCCCGAGCACGTCAACCGGTTCCCGCACGAGTTCTCCGGCGGGCAGCGTCAACGCATCGGCGTCGCCCGCGCGCTCGTGGTCGGTCCCCGTCTGGTCATCCTCGACGAGCCGGTCTCGGCGCTCGACGTCTCCATCCAGGCCCAGGTCATCAACCTGCTCGACGATCTCCAGTCCGACCTCGGGCTCTCCTACGTGTTCGTCGCCCACGACCTGTCCGTCGTCCGGCACGTCTCCGACCGCATCGCCGTGATGTACCTCGGCAAGATCATGGAGCTGTCGCCGAGCGAGGAGCTCTACGTCAAGCCGATCCACCCGTACACGGCCGCACTGCTGCACGCGGTCCCCATCCCCGACCCGCGCGAGAACCGCACGCGCGAGCGCATCGCGGTGGAAGGCGAGCCGCCGAACCCGATCGACCCGCCGAGCGGGTGCGTGTTTCACACGCGCTGCCCGCGGGCCACGGACGTGTGTCGGGAGATCGAGCCGCCGCTCACCGAGTACGCCAACGGTCACACGGCGAGCTGTCACCACCCGCTCAACGTGTCCGCGGACGAGATCCGCGCGGCGTCGCGCGCGAAGGCGAGCCCGCTGTCGGCCGGCGACCGGATGCCGGACCCCGCCGGGGTCGAGGCGCGGGCCTGAAGCCCTCGGGCGCGGCCACCGAGGCGGCCCTACTCCCCCAGAGCGGCCGCGACCACGGACTGCGCCTCGCCGAGCAGCCGTTCCAGATGGTCCTCGCCCTGGAAGCTCTCGGCGTAGATCTTGTAGATGTCCTCGGTCCCGGACGGGCGGGCGGCGAACCAGCCGTTCTCGGTGACGATCTTCAGGCCGCCGATCGCGGCGCCGTTGCCGGGCGCCGTGGTCAGTACCTCCGTGATCGGCTCGCCGGCCAGCTCGGAGGCGCCGATCGACGCGGGGGAAAGGCGCCCGAGCACCGCCTTCTGCTCCGGCGTCGCCGGCGCGTCGGTGCGGCGGTAGACAGGCCGGCCGAACCGCTGCGCCAGCCCGTCGTAGACCTGGCTGGGGTCGCGACCGCCGCGCGCGGTCATCTCCGCCGCCAGCAGGCACGGGATCAGCCCGTCCTTGTCCGTGCTCCACGCCGAGCCGTCGCGGCGCAAAAAGGACGCGCCCGCGCTCTCCTCGCCACCGAAGCCGATGGAGCCGTCGAGCAGGCCGTCGACGAACCACTTGAAGCCGACGGGCGTCTCGACCAGGCGGCGGCCGAGGTCCCCCGTCACGCGGTCGATCATCGACGAGCTCACGAGCGTCTTGCCGACGGCGCCGCTGAAGCCGCGCGCATCGCCGAACAGGTAGGCGACGCAGGCCGCGAGGACGTGGTTGGGATCCATCAGCCCACCACCGGGGGTGACGATGCCGTGGCGGTCGGCGTCCGGGTCGTTGGCGAAGGCGAGGTCGAAGCGGCCGGCGAGGTCGGTCAGCCGGCGCAGCGCGAACGGCGAGGAGCAGTCCATGCGCACGCGGCCGTCGTGGTCGCGCGGAACGAAGCGGAAGGTCGGGTCGAGCTCGTCGTTGACGATCTGAAGATCGAGCCCGTGCCGTTCGGCGATCAGCCGCCAGACCGGCAGCGACGCGCCGCCGAGCGGGTCGACGCCGAGGCGCAGCCCGCTGCCGCGGATCAGCTCCATGTCGATGACCGCGGGCAGGTCGTCGACGTAGGCGCCGACGAGGTCGCGCCGGTCGGGCGCGGGTGCGGTGCGATGCACGTTGCCGAGGGTGCGGTCGAGCAGGGAGTTCGCCAGCCGCTCGATCCAGCCGGTCACGTCGGTGTCGGCGGGCCCGCCGCTGGGCGGGTTGTACTTGAAGCCGCCGTCCTCGGGCGGGTTGTGCGACGGGGTCACGACGATCCCGTCGGCGAGTCCGCTCGTGCGCCCGCGGTTGTGGGTGAGGATCGCGTGCGAGACGACGGGGGTCGGGACGGGGCCGCCCGCCGCGTCGACGACGGCCTCGACGCCGTTGCCCGCCAGCACGGACAGGATCGTGTCCGTCGCGACCTCCGAGAGCGCGTGCGTGTCGCGCCCCACGAACAGCGGACCGGTGATGCCCTTGTTGGCGCGGTACCGGCAGACGGCCTCGGTGATCGCCAGGACATGCGCCTCGTTGAAGGTCCCGGCGAGCGACGATCCGCGGTGGCCCGAGGTCCCGAAGGACACGCGGGCGGGATCGGGTCGCTCGCCGTAGGCGGCGAGCAGGGCGGCCACGTCGATCAGGTCGCCGGCCTGGGGCAGCTCGCCAGCGTGCGCGTTCGTCGTGGTCGCCATCGCCAGCAGGATGCCACCATTGCTCCTCGATGACACTTTCGAGCGCCGGCGGCCGCATCGTGGTCGCGGGCGAGGCGCTGTGCGACCTCGTCCCCGACGCCGACGGGCGCCTGCTGGTCCATCCGGGCGGGGGACCGTTCAACACGGCTCGGACGGTGGCCCGGCTCGGCCGGCCGGTCGCGTTCGTGGGCCGGCTCTCGACCGACGGCTTCGGGCGCCGGCTGGAGGCGCTGCTCGCCTCCGACGGCGTCGGCCTCGATGCGGTGGCGCGCACCGAGGACCCGACGACGCTGGCGCTGGTCGAGCTCGACGGCGCCGGCGCGGCGTCCTACCGCTTCTACGCGCGCGGAACCTCGGCACCGGGCCTGACGCCGGAGGCCGCGCTCGCGGCCGTGAGCCGCGGGGTCGCCGCGCTGCACGTCGGCACCCTCGGCCTCGCGCTGGAGCCGATCGCCGCGACGCTGGAGACCGTCGTCGAGCGCGTCGCCGGCCGGACGCTCGTGATGGTCGATCCCAACTGCCGCCCCGACGCCGCGCCGGACGAGGCGGTCTACCGCGCCAGGCTCGAGCGGGTGATCGCCCGCGCCGACATCGTCAAGGTCTCCGACGAGGACCTCGCCTGGCTGCGCCCCGAGACCCCGCCGGAGGCCGCCGCCAGGGATCTGCTGTGCCGCGGCCCGGCGCTGGTCCTGCTCACCCGGGGAGCGCACGGGGCCGTCGCCGTCACGCCGGCCGGCGAGCATCGGGTCGATGCGCCCGCGGCGCAGGTCGTCGACACGATCGGGGCCGGGGACGCCTTCGGCGGCGCCTTCCTCGCCTGGTGGCACGCGCGCGGGCACACGCGCGCCGAGTGTGCCGACCCGCAGGATGTGCGCGCGGCGACCGCCTTCGCGTGCGTCGTCGCCGCGCGCACGTGCGAGCGGGCGGGCGCGGACCCGCCGCGACTCAGCGAGCTTTAGTGGGCCACTAGCTTCCGGTCTCGACGCGGTTCTTGCCGTGGGCCTTGGCGAGCAGCAGGCGGTCGTCGGCGATGCGAAACAGCGCCTGGCTCGAGTCGTCCGGGGCGCCCGCGAGGCCGACGGACGCCGTCATCGTGCCCAGGGGGCCCAGGCGGGCGGCGCGCGTGGCGCTCAGGAGCCGCTCGGCGTAGACGACCGCGTCCTCCCGCCCCGTGGAAGGCAGGATGACCGCGAACTCCTCGCCGCCCGTACGGCAGACGACGTCGGAGGCGCGGGCCTCGCGGCGCAGCACCTCCGCGAAGCCGCACAGGGCCTCGTCGCCGACCAGGTGGCCGTGGCGGTCGTTGATGGCCTTGAAGTCGTCGAGGTCGAAGAGCAGCAGCGACAACCCCGACCCCTCGCGGTGGGCGCGCTTGAGCTCGGCCGCCATGCGGTCGTGGAAGTGGCGGCGGTTGGCGAGGCCGGTCAGCTCGTCGGTGAGCGCCTGCCGGCTGAGCCGCTCGCGCTGCTTGGCGTTGGCGTAGGCCAGCGCGGCGAGCGTCGCGAAGCGCCGGATCAGCTGCGCCTCCCCGGGAGCGAAGTCGGCGGCGTCGTCGCCCTCGCGCCAGACGTTGAGCGTCCCGATCACCGCCTCGCCGACGCAGAGCGGGGCGACCACCATGGCCGCGATCTCCTCGTCGGGGGTGCCGGGGATCTTGTACGGCCGCTGGCGCGGGTCCTCGGGAGCGAGGTGCGCCATCTCACCCGTCGTGACCACGCGCCCCGCGATGCTGTGGTCAAACGGCGGCCGGTCGGCGAGCGTCTCCTGCACGTAGCGCCCGACGGCGAAGACGGGGATCATCACCCGCCGGGGGTGGTCGGCCTCGTACAGCGCGAGGCTCGTGAATCCGACGATGGCGTCGAGCGCCGTGACCATGCCGGCCAGCGTCGCCTCGAGTGACTTCTCTGCCAGCACGCCTGCGGCCGCGTCGATGATGGCCTCGAGGCCCTCGACGATCTCGTCAGCCGTGGTCAGGCGCATGAGCCATGTGCGGTCGCATCGACCGGCGCGGATCACCACTCGGAGATCATGCCCGATCGCGGCCCGCCGGCCGGAGCCCCGGCCGGCGAGCGCTGCGTCGCGATCTCAGACGCCGAGCTTCTCGGCGGCCGCGCGGGTGCCCTCGATCCGGTTGGTGATCTTCTGGAAGGCCACTTCGCGGGCGAAGTCCGGCGACCCGTGGTTGGGCTTCTCGTCGATCGAGAAGGGCGAGAACCCGCAGTCGTCGGTCGCGCCGAGCTGCTGCTTGTCGATGAAGTCCGCAGCGCGGACGAGCGCGTTGGTCACCTCCTCGACGCTCTCGACCCGAGGGTTGCCCGGGTTGATGACGCCGATGTAGGCCATCTGGTCGTCACGCAGGTTCTCCCCGATCATCTTGTACACCGGGTCCTTGTCGCGCTCGGACGCGAGCTGGATCAGGAAGTAGCCGGCGTTCATGTCGAACATCGTGCCCAGCAGGTTGGCGTACGGGACGTCGGCCGAGTGCACGGAGTCGCGGTCGCCGCCCGGGCAGGTGTGCACGCCGATGTTCTTGCGCTCCTCGGCAGAGAAGCGCTCGAAGACCCGGTTGTTGAGGTCGATGAAGTACGGCAGCTTGCCGGCGCCGGTCCACGGGTTGCGCGGGTCGGCGCGGGTCGCGAGCCGGCCCTCGGTGAAGTCCATCGAGACGCGCTTCGCACCCGCCTCGAAGGCCTGGCGAATGTCCTTCTCGCACTCGTCGACGAGCGCATCCTCGAACTCCTGTTGCGAGTAGCCCTCGATCTCGTCGTTGAGGGGGTACAGCAGCGACAGCATCGAGGGGGCGATGACCGCCTGCTTCATCGGGCCCTTCGCGTAGCCGATTGACTTCTTCAGCGTGTCGGCCGCGTAGGTCGTGTAGCTGAACGGGCCGGCGGTCAGGCGCGGCAGCTGGCGGCCGTGCCCATCGGCGAAGATCGCGAAGAACTGGCCGTCGCCGGCGAAGTTGTCGGCCAGGCCGGTGCCGGCGAGCGTCTCGGCGATCGGATAGGTTGCAAAGCTCGACCAGCGCTGCTCGCCATCGGAGACGATGGGGGAGCCCGTCGCCTCCACCTTCTCGACCGAGTCCTTGGCCGCCGCGTCCTGCAGCGCCTCGAGGTCGCTGTGCTCGATCTTGCCCTCGTCGTAGGCCGCGTAGGCCTCCTGCAGCTTCGCGGGGCGCGGCAGCGAACCGACCTGCTCCGTCGGTATGCCGGTATCGGCTCGTGGGTCGTAGGCCATCGAAATGCTCTCCTCCGGGGGTGTTTGGAACCGGGGAACCTACCGACCTTGACGCCGCGTGTAGCGTCGTCGGCCATGGCGACCCCGCGGCCGGTGAGTAGCGCACCGCAGGATGTGCGACACAGCCCGCTGGAGGCGCTTCTGCGCGCGGCGGGCGCGACCATGCAGCGCGAGTTCGGCACCAGCTTCGCGACCGACTTCGGGTCCGTCGCCGGCGAGGTGGCAGTGTGCCTGCGCGCGGTCGGCGTGGCCGACCGGTCCGACCTCGTCAAGCTCGACGTCCACGGGCCGGCCGCAGACGTCGCCGCCGTGGTCACGGCCGTGGCGGGCGTCCTGCCGCGTGCCGGGCGCGCCGTGCATGTCCGGCGCTCCTGGTGGTCGGGCGTCGACGCCGAGCGCGTCTTCGTGCTCGTGGACCTGTCGCAGCGCGACGCGCTGGTCGGGCGACTCGCCGCCGCCGCCGGCGGCCTCGCCGCGCCGACGTGGACCGACGTGTCCTGCGACTGGGCCGTGATCGCGGTGATCGGGCCCCGCGCGGAGGCCCTGATGCGCGCGCCCGGCCTGGCGCCGAGCGCGGCGCTCCCCGCTCCCGGCGAGGTGGTCGAGCTCGACCTGGCCGGCGCTGAAGTCGTCCTCGTGCGCGAGTCGCCGCAGGAGTTCCTCGTCTCCGTCGCGCCCGCGCAGGCGGCGGTGCTCTGGCACGCGCTGCACGAGGCAGGGAAGCCGCTCGGCGTGGCCTCCGTCGGGCGCGAGGCGCACGAGCGCTTCGAGATCGCCGCGGGCATCCGGCGCGGCCGCGTCGACCACAGCGGCTGGTAGCGCCTGCTCGGGCAGGCGCCCGGCACCGCTGCGGCGCCCAGCGGGTATACCTTGCGACATGCCCTCGCTTGCAGGAGCCGTCGGCGGGGTCGTCCGCGCGGTCACCAAGCCGCTCGACGCGGCCATTCTGGCCACCCGGCCGATCGCCGCCGGACGCTATCGGCCGCTGTACCCGCTCAACGTCGTCGACCGGCTCGTCAACGGCGAGCGGACGCTCGAGCGGGCCGTCGCCGGCAAGGTCGTCCTGGTCACCGGCGCCTCCTCGGGCATCGGAGAGGCCGCTGCCCGCCTACTCGCGGCCGCCGGCGGCACGGTGCTGCTCGTCGCCCGCGGACGCGAGGGCCTCGAGGCGCTGCGCTCCGAGCTCGTCGCCGACGGCGGCGACGCGCACGTGTACCCGTGCGACCTGACCGACCTCGACGCGATCGACGTCCTCGCGGGCGACGTGCTCGAGCGCCACGGCCAGGTGGACGTGCTCGTCAACAACGCCGGCCGCTCCATCCGGCGCTCGGTCGAGCTGTCCTACGACCGCTTCCACGACTACGAGCGCACGATGCAGCTCAACTACTTCGCGCCCGTCCGCCTGATCCTGCGCTTTCTGCCCGGCATGCGCGAGCGCGAGTCGGGCCAGATCGTGAACATGTCGTCGGTCGGGGTGCAGACGCGCACGCCGCGCTTCGGCGCCTACATCGCCTCCAAGGCCGCGCTCGACACGCTGTGCGACGCGCTGCAGGCCGAGGTCCAGGACGAAGGCGTGCGCTTCACCACGATCTACATGTCGCTGGTGCGGACGCCCATGATCGCGCCGACCACGATCTACGAGCGCTTCCCGACGCTGACGCCGGAGCAGGCCGGCGAGGTGGTCACCAACGCGATCACCTACCGGCCCCGGCGCCTGGCGCCGCCCTTCGGCAGCATCGCCTCGTTCGCGGACGCGGTCAGCCCCACGATCATGGACTCGGTGCGCAGCCAGGGCTTCAAGCTGTTCCCGGACTCGAAGTCGGCCCAGGGCAAGACGGCGGAGAACGAGACCGACGCGCCGGCGAGCGCCGCGGGCCGCGCCTTCGCGCAGCTCACGCGCGGTGTGCACTGGTAGTCAGCCGGAATCGTCGATCGTGGTCGTCGGCGGGCTGCTGGGATGCGGCTTGGGCGGCGCGGAGGCCGGAGCGGGCGTAGACGGGGTCGGGGCCCGCGTGCTCGCCGGGAGGACCGGAGCCGCGGTCGCGACGGGTGCGGGGGTGCTGCGCGGCCGCGCGGCGGCGACGTGCGGGCGGGCACGCGCGCCTGCGGCGGCCTGCTGGCGCCGCCTGGCGGCTTTGTCCTTCGCCCGGGCGCTCGCGCGCGCCTTCGCCTTCGCGGCTCTCACACGCGCGGCGGTTGCGCGCCTCTCCCTCGCGGCTTTGGCCTTAGCCTTGGCCTTGGCCGTGGCCTGCGCGAGGGCGAGCGCGCCGTCCTGCCCCGGCGCGGCGGCCGCGCTGGAGCCGCCCCGGTAGCCGGGCTTTTTGAACGCGCCCGCGCCCAGGACGACGAGCAGGATCAGTGCGCCGATCAGCAGGAACGGCGCGAGGACGTCCGCGGTCTTCCTCACCCCGTAAAGCACCCGCGGACCTTGCCGGTGACCTGATCCAGGCAGGCGTCGCGGCGCTTGGGCGCCTTCTTGCGGCGGACCTTGTACTGCACGTACTTCCCGAGCTGGCCGGGACGCGCGATGTGCATCGTCACGATCATCGTCGGCTTGAGCTTGCGCTCGAGCTTCTTGAGCCGCAGCGAGCTCGTGATCATGATCCGCCTGAGGGTCTTGAACGGGCACGCGTGGCCGCGGCAGGTGACGATCACGCGCGTGCCGCGCAGCGCCCGGATCTGCAGCCTGGAGACCTTGACCGCGCCCTTGGCGTCGACGGTGCCCTGCAGCGTCACGACGGGGAGCGGGACGGTGACAAGCACGATGCCCGAGTAGGGCGAGTCGGTCTCGTTGTCGTCAGAGCCGTCGGCGCAGCCGGCGTCGGCCCCGTCGATCGCCCCGTCGGCGTCGTTGTCGACGCCGTCCGAGCACTGCGGCTGAGCCGTGTCGGCGGCCAGCGACGAAGCCGCCGGGAAAGCGGCGAACAGGACTCCGAGCATCCCGAGGAGGACGCTGATGCGTGCGAACCGCGCGGTCGTTTGCATGCCGCTTGACTCCAATCTGTGCAGATGTACGACGTATTGTGCTGCATGGTCGTAGGGACCGCATCGTTCGTTCGCGGCCGTTCCTTGAGTTCGCGGGTCCGATCGTGCGCGGTGCGGCGCCGTACCCTGGCCTCGTGCGCCCCGGCCCGCTGCCGTATCTCCTGCTCGGGTCGGCCCTGCTCTGGGGATGTGGTGACGGGCGCGCTCCGACGCCCGCCCTCGCCCCGGTGAGGCTGACGATCGACGGCCCGCAGGACATGGCGACTGTCGAGTCCGGCACGATCGAGGTGCACGGTCGCGTGGAGCCGGCGACGGCCCGCGTCCTGATCGACGGCGACGTGGCCGACGTGCAGAACGGCAGCTTCTCGACGACCGTCGCGCTCGAGCCCAGCGCGAACGTGATCGATGTCCAGGCCGGCGCCCCCCGCCACCCGGCCGCGATGACGGCCCTGCGCGTCGTGCGCCGGGTGCCGGTCGAGATCCCGGAGCTCGCCGGTCAGCCGCCCAGGGACGCCGTCCGGGCGCTCGAAGCCGTCGGGCTGGCGGGCGAGGTCTCCACGCGCGGCGGCATCCTGGACCGGCTGCTGCTGGGCAGCGAAGGGATCTGTGACAGCGACCCGGCGGCCGGCGAGCGGGTTCCCACGGGCACCCTGGTCCATCTGACCGCCTCGAAGGCCTGTTAGGGCTCGCGACGTGGGCCCTTAGGCGGGCGTGGCGGCGATCAGCCGGATGCGCACGCGCCCGCGCTCCTTGACCACGCCGAGGACGAACGCGCCGCCGAACGGCGGGGCCTTCCGCCGGCGCACGGTGTAGGTCCCGGAGGCGCGCCCGCTGTCGCCGGCGCGGATGTCGAGCTCGGTCACGTCGTAGCCGACGATGGCGTTGGCGCCGAACTGCTTGGCGTACTCGGCCACGACGTCACGGCGGCCGTGCTGGGCGGCTCCCGGCAGCACGCGCATGACGTCGGCGGTCAGCAGCCGGCCGAGCGCCCGGGCGTCCTTGTGCGCGTAGGCGTCGGCGAAGCGCTGGACCATCAGCTTGACCTCGCCGTCGGTGACGGACTCCACCGCAGGGGCCGGCCCCGTGACCCCGGCCCCGGCGATGGCGAGCGTGACGACGACGCCCAAGCCCGCCAGCGATGCCGCGAGCAGGCCGCCCAGGGCGCGGCGACGGCTCCGCGCACGCGGCGCGGCCGGCGCGCGACCGGGCGCGGCCACGGCGACCGGAGGGGTCGGCGGCTCGCCCTGCGCTGCCGGCGCGGCCAGGGCCGCGGGCAGGACGATCGTGGGCGCGCGCGGGTCGGGCGCGGCGCTGCCGGTGGCGACCGTGCGCTCCTGTTCGGTCACACGTTCGCCGGCGGCGGCGGCCATCACGGCGCGCCCGAGGTCGCCGGCGGACGGGTAGCGATCGTCGGGCTTCCTCGCGAGCGCGCGCGCGACCACGCGGTCGAAGGCGGCGGGGCCACCGCGGTCCGACACGCGCGGGATCGGCTCGTGCAGGTGGGCGTAGATCGCGGCCGGGACCGTGCCGCGCGCGTAGGGCGGCTCGCCCGTGAGCGTGGCGAACAGGACGCACCCGAGCGCGTAGACGTCCGAGCGCGCGTCCGTCCGCGCCGCCAGCAGCTGCTCGGGCGAGGCGAAGTCGACCGTGCCCATCCAGCGCCCGGTCTCGGTCAGGTTGTTGTCCGCGCCGGCCAGCCGCGTGAGGCCGAAGTCGGTCAGGTAGACGTGGTCGTTATCGAGCAGGACGTTGGCCGGCTTGACGTCGCGGTGCACGAGGCCGGCCGCGTGGGCCGCGTCGAGCGCGGCGGCGACCTGCGCGACGATCTTCGCCGCCAGCGCCGTCTCCAGGCGCCCGGAGCGCGAGAGCAGCGCCTGCAGGTCCGTGCCGCGGACCAGGCGCATGACGAGATAGGGACAGCCGTCCTGCTCGCCGGCGCCGTAGACCGGGATCACGTTGGGGTGGTCGATCGAGGCCGCCAGCAGCGACTCGCGCTCGAAGCGCTCGCGGAACTCCGCGTCGCTGCCGTGCACCGCCGCGATGAGCTTCAGCGCGACGGGCCGCTGCAGGCGCAGCTCGGTGGCCGAGTACACGACGCCCATGCCGCCGCGGCCGGCCACGCCGGCGATCCGGCAGCCGGCGAACTCGGTGCCGGGGGCGAGCTCGGACACGACCTCAGGCTAGTGTCGACAACGGTGGTTTCAGCCTCTGACCGCCCGCTAGGCCAAGGGCTCGGCGTCCTGATCGCGCAAGGGCTCGTCGGCGTGCAGCGCGCGCCGCAGGCGCTTGCCCACGAGCGCCTGCAGCCGCGCGGCCGGGATCCCGCCGCCCGGCTTCTTGGCGACGAGGTCCTCCGCCGCGAGCACGTGCCCGGCCGGGAGCGCATGCCGGGCCACGAGCGAGCGGCCGAAGAGGACGCGCATCGGCGCCAGCTCGACCGCCGCGGCGTCCTTGTCGACCGGCGACGCGACCGCCGTCTCGATCGCTCGCACGCCGTCGACGAGCGTGCGCAGCTCGCCGCTGGTCACCGACGACGCGACGTCCGGGCCGAACATCTCGCGGCTGAGCGTCACGTGCACCTCGAGTACGCGCGCTCCCAGCGCGGCGGCGGCGAGCGACGCGAAGATCGTCCCCGAGTGGTCCGACAGCCCGCTCGCGCATCCGTAGCGCGCGCGGATCTCGGCGAGGACGTTGAGCCCGACCCGGCCCGGCTCGACCGGGTACGCCGAGGTGCACTGCAGCACGGCGAGCGATCCTGCGCCCGCTGCACGCAGCCGCGCCACGGCGCGATCGAGCTCGGCCCATCCGCTCATCCCGCTGGAGAGCAGCACCGGCTGCCCCGTCCGCGCGACCGCATCCAGCAGCGGTGGGTTGTCGACCTCGCCCGAGGCGACCTTCCAGGCGGCGACGCCGATGCCGCGCAGCAGGTCGACGGCCTCGAGCGAGAACGGAGAGCTCAAGAACGCGAGCCCGCGGTCCTCGGCGTGACGCCGAAGCCCGGTCCAGCCCTCCGCGTCGAACTCCATGCGCTTCCAATACTGAAAGCGCGTCGCGTCCTGGTAGCTGAAGTGGACGCGCCACGGCTCGTCGGCGCGGCTCTCAGCGGCGGCGATGTGCGTCTGGAACTTCACGGCGTCGGCGCCTGCGTCGGCGATCGCGTCAACGAACGCGTGGGCGATGCCGAGGCTCCCGTCGTGTGCCTGGGCGACCTCGCCGATCACCGCCACGCGGCTGTCCCAGTCCAGCGTCCTCACGCCCCCAGTCTCCCACCGCGCCGGCCCGTCATGCTGTGATGCCGTGCTGAGATCGACGGCCGCCGAACGTATCGCCGCCCTCGCCTACGACTACGCGGCGCAACCCAAGGAGCGCGCAGCCGAGTGCAACCTGTGCGCCGCGCGCGGCGAGCGCGTCGTCACGGTCGCGCGGCGCGACCGCTACGGCTATCCGGCGAGCCTGGCGGTGTGTGGGCGCTGCGGGCTGGCCTGGCTGTCGCCCCGCATGACCGCGGCGGCCTACGCGGCCTTCTACGACGGCGTCTATCGCCCGCTGGTCTCGGCGTTTCACGGCCGCCGCATCGACGCCGCGACCGTGCAGGCCCAGCAGCGTGACTATGCCATCGAGCTCGCCGACCTCCTCGGCCCGCTCCTGCCGCAGGGCCCGCGCACGATCCTCGACGTCGGCGGCTCCACCGGCGTGGTCGCCGGCGTGCTGGCCGCCCGGTTGGGCGCTCGCGCGACTGTCCTGGACCCGGCTCCCGACGAGCTCGCGATCGCGCGCGCCGCGGGCATGGAGACCATCGACGGGCTCGTCGAGGCGTTCGATCCCCATGGGCGAACATGGGATCTCGTGCTGCTGTGCCAGACGATCGACCACCTGCTCGACGTGCGCGGCACGCTCGCGGCGCTGCGCAGGATGACCGCCGCGGGCGGGCGCGCGTTCGTCGACATCCTCGACGTCGACGTCGGCCTGCGAGGGGCGGGCGGCATCGAGGACGTCGTCAAGATCGATCACCCCTACTACCTGGCACGCCCGACGGCGACGGCGCTGTTCGCGGTGGCCGGCTACGCGATCGTCGCCGAGCGGCTGTCCGACGACGGGCACCGCGGCTTCCTGCTCGCACCGGGGCCGCGCACCGAGCCTGACTGGCCTGCGCTCCACGAACGTGCCGGGGCGTTTCTCCAGTCCTGCGACCTATAGAATATCAATGGATTAGCCGGGATCTTTAGTCGCAAAACTCTATTTCTATGTATACGCTCCGCCGGTGATCGAGACGAGCGAGCCCTCTATGACCGGCGGAATCGCAGGCGCGAGACGACGTCGCCGGGATGCGGCTCGCCCGCCGTCAGGTCACGTGACCCGATGATCGCGGGTGACGGCCTGAGGCGTCGTCGCAAGGTGTGCGTCGTCGTCGCCAGCCGCGCGAACCTCGCGCGGATCACAACGGTGCTCGAGGCTGTGCGCGACCATCCCGATCTCGAGCTGCAGGTGATCGCCGCCGCGTCCGCGCTGCTCGAGCGGTTCGGCAGCGCGGTTGACGTCCTCGAGGAGGCCGGCTTCCCGCCCGACGCTCGAATCCGTCTGATCGTCGAGGGCCAGACTCCCGCGACGATGGCGAAGTCGACGGGCTTGGGCCTGCTCGAGCTGCCGACGGCGTTCGAGCAGCTCGAGCCCGACATCGTCGTGACCGTCGCCGATCGCTTCGAGACGATCGCCACCGCGATCGCCGCCGCGTACATGAACATCGCCGTCGCGCACACGCAGGGCGGGGAGGTGTCGGGCTCGATCGACGAAAGCGTTCGCCATGCGGTCACGAAGCTGTCGCACATCCACCTCCCGGCGACGGAGCTCAGCGCACGCCGGGTCATCGCCATGGGCGAGGACCCGCGCTACGTGTTCAACGTCGGCTGCCCGTCGATCGACCTCGTCGCCCGCACGCCGCCCGGCACCCGCGCCGAGGCGCTCGGCCAGCACCGCGGCGACGGCTCGCCGATCGATCCGCGCCAGGACTTCCTCCTGGTCATGCAGCACGGGGTGACGACCGAGTACGGCCAGGCCAGCGATCAGATCAACGCGACGCTGCACGCGATCTCGGCGATCGGCATGCAGGCGCTCGTCTTCTGGCCCAACGTCGACGCCGGAAGCTACGAGGTTGCCCTCGGCATCCGTGAGTTCCGCGAGCAGGGTCTCGCCGAGCGCTGCCAGTTCTTCCGCAACCTCCCGGCTGAGCACTTCACCCGCTTGATGGCCCACTGCGCCTGCATGATCGGCAACTCATCCGCGGCGTTGCGTGAGGGCGCGTACCTCGGCACGCCCGCGGTCAGCGTCGGCACGCGTCAGCAGGATCGCGAGTGCGGGGCCAACGTCGTCTTCACGTCGCACGACCCGCTCGAGATCGCCGACGCCGTCCGGGCCCAGGTCGCGCATGGTCGCTATGAGCGCAGCGAGTTGTTCGGCGCGGGCAGCGCGGGACGCGCCGTCGCCGAGGTGCTGGCGACGGTCGAGGCGCCGATACAGAAGCGACTGCACTACGACCCCGCCTCGCTGCTGGAGGGTGCGCTCGCCGGCGGCGAGCGGAGCAGGGCATGACAGCGGTTTCCGCGCTGCCGGACCGGGTGCGGGTCCGAGGCATCACCCGATGAGAGGATTAGACCATGACGACGGTCGCCATCAATCTGGGCCAGGCTGAGGAGGAGCTCGACGAGATCCCCGTCCGGCTCCGCGCGGCCGGAGTGGAGCTGCGCTTCGGACCGGGAGGGCGGTCGACGCCGGTGGCGGAGGTGATCGAGAGCCTCGAGGGCTGCACGGCGGTCATCGCCGGTCAGGAGCCCTACACCGTCGAGGTGTTCGACGCGTGCCCCGAGCTCAGGCTGGTCGTGCGCTACGGGGTGGGCTTCGACGCGGTCGACGTCTCCGGCGCCACCGAACGCGGCGTGCTCGTGGCCACGATCCCCGGCACCAACGAATGGGCCGTCGCCGACCACACGATCGGGCTGATCGTCGATCTGGCGCACGGGATCTCGCGCCACGACCGAGCCATGCGGCGCGGCGAGTGGGGCGGCCAGCGCGGCGTCGACGTGTGGCGGGCGACCCTGGGCGTCGTCGGGCTCGGGCGCATCGGCAAGGCCGTCGCTCAGAGAGCCTCCGGCTTCGACATGCGGGTGATCTCCTACGAGCCCTACCCGGACATGGCCTTCGTGGAGGAGCACGGCGTCGAGCTCACAGACATCGAGGACGTGTTCGGTCGCAGCGACTTCATCACGCTCCATCTCCCGGCGATGCCGGAGACCGAGAAGATCGTCGACGCCGCGAAGCTGGCGCTCATGAAGCCGACCGCCTATCTGATCAACACGGCCCGCGGCCCGCTGATCGACGAGGACGCCGTCTACGCAGCTGTCCGGTCCGGCCAGATCGCCGGGGCCGGCATCGACGCCTGGACGACCGAGCCGATGGTCGACCCGCGCTGGGCCGAGCTCGAGAACGTGGTCCTCACCCCACACAGCGGGCCGAACACCGCCGGGGTCCGAAAGGCCAGCGGAGAGATGGCGGTGGACATCGTGCTCGAGGCACTGCGCGACGAGCAGCCGGAGCAGCTCCTGAACCCGGAGGCATGGGAGGCCCGCCGGTCATGATTGCGGCGGGGCCGTTCGCCCCGTGAGCGCGAGGACGACTCGCGGCTGTCGGACGGCGAGGCCGGGGGAGAGGGCGATCTCGCCCATACGTCCTGCGAGTCACTTGCAATAGTCGGGGGACCGTCATATGGTCCGCCCAGAGCGGTTCGAGAGGGGAGGACGGCATGACCGCGGCCACGGGCCGAGGGCGCTGGGCGCGAATTCGGGGAGCGTTGACGCCTGCCGAGTGGCGTCGGGCGGCGGGGCTGGCTTGCGTGGTGGTCGGCTTGCACGTGGCCGGGTTCACGCTGCTGATCGCCTTCGTCGCCCCGCAGGGCCTGACGCTTGGGGGCGGGGGCGTCTTCGGCATCGGCGTGGGCATCACCGCCTACACGCTCGGCATGCGCCACGCCTTCGACGCGGACCACATCGCGGCGATCGACAACACCACGCGCAAGCTGATGACGGACGGGCAGCGGCCGCTGAGCGTGGGCTTTTTCTTCTCGCTGGGTCACTCCACGATCGTGTTCGCGCTCACCGCCCTGCTGGCGGGCGGCATTCGGGGCCTGAGCGGCGCGGTGGAGCAGGAGGGCTCGACGCTGCATCAGGGGGCCGGGCTCCTCGGCCCCGCCGTCTCCGGCGGCTTCCTCGTGCTGATCGGGCTCTTGAACCTGGTGCTCCTGGTCGGCATCGTGAAGGTCTTCCGGCGCATGCGCCACGGGGAGTACGACGAGGCGCGCCTGGAGGGGCAGCTCAACGCGCGCGGCTTCATGAACCGCTTCTGCGGCCGCGCCACGCGGGCCGTAGGGAAGTCGTGGCAGATGTATCCCTTGGGTCTGCTCTTCGGCCTCGGGTTCGACACCGCCACCGAGATCGCGCTGCTGGCCACCGCCGGGAGCGCGGCGGCGGGCGGCCTGCCCTTCTACGCGGTCATCTGCCTGCCGATCCTGTTTGCCGCCGGGATGTCGCTGCTGGACACGATCGACGGCGCGTTCATGAACTTCGCGTACGGCTGGGCGCTCACAAAGCCGGTTCGAAAGGTCTTCTACAACATCGCCATCACGACGCTCTCGGTCGCCGTCGCCCTCGGCATCGGAAGCGTCGAGCTGCTCGGCGTGCTGGTGGACAGGCTCTCGCTCTCCGGCGGGGTGTGGGACTTCGTGACCCACGTCGACCTCAATCTGGTCGGCTACTTCATCGTCGGCCTCTTCGGGCTCACATGGGCGATCGCGCTGGCGGTGTGGCGATTCGGCCACATCGAGGAGAAGTGGACCGCTCGGCTGCGCGCATCCGGACCGGGCTGAGCGCGTGACCCGCACCGCCCGGACACCGGACCTGCAGTTCCGCACGCTCGAGGACGTAACGGCGGTGCTCCGTCGACACGGCGGCCGGCTTTCGATGCCGCGCCGGCTCGTGCTCGAGCGCCTGTTCGCCGCGGAGGCTCCGCTTTCGGCCGAGGCGATCGCCGTGTCGGTGCGGCTCGAGCTCACCTCGGTCTACCGCAACCTCGAGCGCCTCGAGCAGCTCGGCGCGGTCCGGCACGTCCACCTCGGCCACGGCCCCGGCCGCTACGCGCTCGTGGGCCGGGGCGCGCGCGAGTACCTCGTCTGCGAGTCCTGTGACCGCGTCATCGCCGTCGAGCGCCAGCGGCTGGCCGGGGTGCGCGCGGCGATCCGGGACGGCTTCGGCTTCGAGGCCGACTTCGGCCACTTTGCCATCCTCGGCCTCTGCGCGGACTGCGCTGTGCCGGACGCCTAGTGGCTTGGCCTCACGCGACCGCGCCCGCGCCCTGCGTCACGGCCGCGAGCCAGTCGCGGAGCGCGTCGACCCCCTCGCCGGTGCGGGCGCTGACGCGCATGCGCTCGACTCCGGGGTGCACCGCGTCGAGGTTGGCATCGAGGCGGTCCACGTCGAACTCGAGGTGCTCGAGCAGGTCCATCTTGTTGATGATCACCAGCTCGCACGCTCGGAACATGAGCGGGTACTTCAAGGGCTTGTCCTCACCCTCGGTGATCGAGCAGACCATGATCCGGGCGTCCTCCCCGACCCGGAACTCCGCCGGGCACACGAGGTTGCCGACATTCTCGATCACGAGGAGGTCGATGTCGGCCAGCGGCAGCGAGGGAATCGCCGAGCGCACCATGTTCGCGTCGAGATGGCACTCGCCGCCGAACCCGCCGTCCGTGTTGAGCTGGACGACCGGGACATGCAACAGCGAGAGGCGATCGGCGTCGAAGGAGCCCTGCACGTCGCCCTCGAGCACGGCGACCCGCACGCCCTGTTCCGCCAGGCCGTCGAGGGCGCGCTCGAGCAGCCGGGTCTTGCCGGCGCCGGGCGCGCTCATGAGGTTGACGACCGTCACCCCGTGTCGGTCGAAGTCGTCACGGTTGGCTCGCGCGATCGTGTTGTTGGCGTCGAGGACGTCCTCGACGATCCTCACCTTCGTGCGATGCATGCTGAAAGCTCCTTCCTACATCTTCCGGACGTTGAGGTAGCGCCGGACCTCTGGCGCCTGGCTCTTGACAACCCAGGCGCTGATCCCGACGACGGCCGCAAGCGCGACGATGACTCCGGTGCTCATGACACATCTCCTCGTTGTAGGTCTCCCAGTACCGACTCAACGAGCTCGACCGCCTCGTCCACCGCCGCGGCGACTGCCGGGCTGAGCCCCATGACGAGCTCCTCGTCGTCCTGCGTCATGTGGACGGCCGGCTCGCAGCCGACCACCAGCACGCGCGGCGGCAAGGAGCCGAGGACCTTCGCGAGCCCGAGCACCCGCACCGGGTCCATCGCGTGCGCGTCGAGCATCCCCTCCGCCTGAGCGGGATCGGGCTCGATGACGTACAGCGTGCCGGGCGCGCCCCCGCGGGGCACGGCGTCCACGAGGATCGCGGCGTCGTAGTCCTCCTGCAGCTCGTAGGCGAGGTCCATCCCGCGGATGCCGAAGTCGGCGACCTTCACGCCGGCTGCAAGCTCTCTCTGCGCGAGCCGCCGCGCCACCTCGACGCCGAAGCCGTCGTCGGCGAGAAAGACGTTGCCGATCCCCGCGATCAGGACGTTCAGCGCGGACGGATCCGCGGGCGGGCCGACCAGCTCGACCTCCTCACCGCAGAAGAAGAACCGGTGGCCCGGCTGACGTGCGACGCCCAGGTCGCGGCCCGGGTCCTCCTCGAGGACCACCGCGACCTGCACGACGCCCTCGAGATCCTGCTGGATCGACTCGACGATCGCGGTCTTGCCATCCAGCGCCAGGTCGAAGACGTCGCCACCAGCCCGGGGGTGCAGGCGCACGAGGCTCCCGCGACCCACGTGCCCTCCCGGCACCGCGACGGTCCGCGGTGCGCGGCCTTCGAGCCCGTCCCAGGACGTAGGGTTTCGTCCTCCGGTCACCGGGACCGGAGCCCTTCGGACGACGTCACCTGACGCACCTGCAGCTCGCGCACCGTCCGCCCGTGCAGGCGCATGAGCTCCTGAGGCGACAGCGCCTCGGAGCGGTCGAGGATCTCCCGGACGCGCGGGTCCGACGCCCGCGCCTCGGCCTTCTCGGCGTCGGTGAGCTGGAGGATGTTGAGGATCAGCAGCTGGTCGATCTCCCCGCCGTCGAAGAGGTCGCCGGGGCTCTCCGGGGCGATGCGGGGATGGTCCTCGAGGATGATCGGCGACGAGAGCAGCGTGTGGCGCTCACCTTCCTCGCCGACCAGAACGGGCCAGGTGCCGTGGTTCTCGCACGCCGTAGCCGCCTCGCGCCGTTCGGGCGGGGGATCGGTCTGGGAGACGAACGCGCCGTCGCTCGCGTGCAGCACCGCATGCGTCGAGCAGAACGTGCGGCGCAGCGCCGCCTCGCGCGGGCCGCCCGGCCAAGGCGTCGCGTTCTCGATCACCGCGGTCAATCGGTACAGGCCCGGCGACACCCGCTCGGCGCCGACGCGCAGCGATCCCGCGAGCGGCTCCCAGCTGCGGACCACGGCGCCGTCGGGGGTCAGCGCCTGCACGGTGCGCCCCGCCGCGATGGCGATGGCCACGTCGCGCCCGGCCGCAAGCTCGCCCAGGCCGACGGGCTCGAGCGTCACCTCGCGCTCGACCGCCTCCTCCCACGTCAGGTGGCGCTCGTCGCCGATGAGCAGCTCGTCGACGTCGCGGCCGGTCGCGTCGACCATCTGGCGCCAGACGATGTGCAGGAACCTGACGCCGACCTCGATCCGGGTGTGCTCTGCGCCCTCGACGAGGCATTGCGTCTGCATCGTCCAGGGGTCGTCGCCCGCCTCGCGCGCCTCGGCGTGGGCGCGCGGGTAGACGCCGCCGAACGTCCAGCGCCGGGTGTTCTTGAGCGCCGAGCGCCGGTAGGGCCATAGGACGTAGCCCTCGTAAAGGACTGCGTCGGCGATCGCGCGGACTGGGTCGGCCACGGTCATGGCCCCTCCTCCTGCGGCACAAGCAGGGCATCCAGCACCGCCTCCCAGCTCGTCAGCGCGCGGCGGGCCCGGAAGGCCACGAGCCGGTCGAACGTCTCCCGGTCGGTGCGCAGCCACGCGCTGTCGGGGAAGTAGTGCTCCATCGTCGCGCGCCAGACCCGGACCGGGAGGCGGTGCGCCGCCTCCGCGTTCCAGGAGATCCGGTTGACCTGCAGCGCCCCGCCGGCGCCGGCGTAGAAGACGGTGCCGCTGAAGAGCAGGTCCACCGGGATGTCGCCATCCTGCAGCCCGGCCAGATACTTCGTGGCCGCGACCTCGAAGTCGTAGGTGCACGGCACCGGGAGGTCGACCACCGTGGCGCCCTCGAACGGCGGCACGACGACCGTGGCGTGCGTCCACAGCAGGCCGCGGAGCGTGTCCCCCCACTGGTGCGGCGCGCCGAACAGGTCGCCCAGCTGTGCCTGCTCGACCGCGCTGTATCCGCGCTGGGTCGCCGCGATGCGGACCTGCACCCCGAGCATCACGGAACGTACCGCCGCGCCGTGGGCGTCGATGGCCAGCGAGAAGCGCAGCGTCGGCGAAGCGGCATGCTCCAGCGGCTCGCAGCCGAGCACCGTGAAGGCGAGCTCTGCAACGGTGCCGGCGGAGAGCGCCGCGTCGGTCCGACCGGGAACCGCCATGATCACGGCGGGGGGAGGTTCGGCATGCGCGGGTCGATGGGGCCGTGGTGTCCCGGGTTGACACCGGTCGCCGAGGCGTCGGTCCGGCGGCCGTCGGGGAGGTGGCCCACCTGTTTTTCGTAGTTGCCGACCGAGTTGCCCTGCTTGACGCCGGTCACATGCGACGGAGCGTCCTGTGTGGTGTCCGGCTTTCCGGTGTTGATCACCAGCGTGTCCTTTCCCTCGTGGGTAGGTCTTCGAAGAAGCCGTCGATCCCGGCCCAGACCTCCTCACCCCCGCCGAACCCCCTCCAGCGGCTGCGGATGAGGCCGACGAGCTCGTAGCAGTCGTCGATCGGCACCAGCCAGTGCTCGCGCATGTCCCTGGCGCGGCTCACGAGCAGCGCCTCCACGTCGGGCGCCATCTCGGCCAGGACGGGATTGGCTTCCTCGAGCTCCGTCCAGGCTTCGAGCTCGAGCAGGGACTCCGTGGGCCCCGCTGGGCTCGGGTAGACGGCCAGCACGCGCTCGGCCTCGGTGCTGCGGAAGAAGAACGCCATGTCCACCGGAATGCGCAGGCGATCCCATTGCGGGCCGTCGAGGACGAAGCCGTCGAGCCGCAGGCGCCGCGTGGGCAGCAGGCGCAGGTGGCCCCCACCCGCGGCGTCGGAGGCGAACAGCAGCGTGCAGGCCCGGCAGGCGCACAGCATCCGGCGGTCGTCGAGGTCGACGAGGTGGCGATGGCCGGGCCCGACCGGGGCGGCGCACATGTCGCACTGCTCCGCCGGCATGGGCGCCGACCCGGCCGCCGGCTCCCGCACGGGCGCGCCCTGGGCCAGCCGTGCGAGGCGTGAGCCCATCGCGCTAGACGGCCCCGACCTGGACGGCGACCCGGACCAGGCCGGACTCGTCAACAAGCAGGGGGACGGGCTCGAGATGGAGCTCCGGCGCGTCCGTGCAGCGCCCAGCCCGGACGATGTCGTAGCGGTGGCCGCAGCCCGGGCACTCGAGCTCGGCGCCCACGAGGCCCGCGCCCCTCAGCGACCCGTCCTCGAGCGAGCCCTCACACGCCGGGCAGTCAGGGCGGTAGGCGTAGGGCGTTCCGTCCTCGATGCGCATGAAGAGGATCCGCTCGCCGGCGACCTCCTTGAGCAGGAGCCCACCGCCCGAGAGCTGCGGAAGCGCACCGGCGGTCGCCCAGGCGCCCTCCGGCGCCGCGGGTCGCACCAACTCGATCTGCAGCAGCGGCGCGCCGCCCGGCGTCTGCTCGGCACCGTCGGCCTCCGCCTCCACGCGCTCGACGTCCGGGGCCGCCTTGAGCACGGCCTCCTCGATGGCCAGCTTGAGCGTCATGGCCGAGGCGGGACAGCCCTCGCAGCTGCCCTGCATCCGCACGACCGCCACACCGTCGGACACCTCGACGAGCTCGACGTCGCCGCCGTGGGAGCCCAGGTAGGGACGCACCCCCTCGAGCGCCTCGCGCACCCGCTCCTGGACGCTCACCGGGTGCAGGCCGTGCAGCAGCAGCAGATGCTCCACCAGCGCGTCAGTGGCCAGGGCCGCCGCCCGGGGCTCACCGACCTGTCGAAGGATGCGCCCCAGGCCGGCGCCGTAGAGCTCGAGCACGGCCTGTACGGTCTCGAGCGCCACGTCTCGCGCGGCCGGATCGGCGAGGGACTCGAGCTCCTCCAGGAGCCCCTCGACCCGCCCGATCAACTCGTGGTCCTCCATGCGGGCCTCAGCCGCCGCCGTGCTGGCCGCCGAACATCGGCGAGTGCACCTGCTTGAGCGTCTTGCCGGCGCCCAGGTACATGTGCACGCCGCACGGCAGGCACGGGTCGAACGACCGGACCGCCCGCATGATGTCGATGCCGCGGAAGTTCTCCGGGCCGTTCTCCTCGAAGATCGGCATGCCGGCAACGGCGTCCTCGTAGGGCCCGGGGGTCCCGTAGGAGTCCGTGGGGCTGCCGTTCCACGGGGTCGGCGGGTACGGGTGGTAGTTGGCGATCTTCTTGTCGCGGATCACCAGGTGATGCGACAGCACGCCCCGCACCGCCTCGTGGAAGCCGCAGCCGATCGCCTCGTCGGGCACGTCGAAGTTCTCAAAGACCTTCGTGTTGCCCGACCGGACCTCCTGCAGGCCCTGGTCGACGAAGTGCATCGCCATCGCCGCCGCGTAGGCGATGAAGTACACGCGCGCTCGGTTGCGCTCGATCGCGTTGGACCACTGCGGGATCTCCCACTCGAACTCCGTGTCCGGGGTGTTCGGCGTCTTGGGCAGCCGAATCTTCACGCTGGTGCCCGTGGACTGCACGTAGGGCGTGTTGACCTTGCCGGCCAGCGCCGTCGCCCACAGGCGCGCGATCGCGCCGCCGCCGGTGTCGAGCGCCAGGTAGTCGCCCGTGCGCTTGTCGAACCAGCGCGGGCTCATGACCCAGGAGTAGTTGCCGCCCTCGAGGTCGCGCTTCTGGGGCTTGGGGATCGTGGTCTGGTTCCACGGGTGGCGCCTGTCGACCGGGTTGCCCAGCGGGTCCTTGGCGACGAACGTCTCCTCGCCGGCCCAGTCTTCGTAGTAGGAGGAGCCGAGCAGGATGCGGATGCCCAGGTTGATCTCCACAAGGTTGGTCGTCACGAGCTCGCCGTCGACGATCACGCCGGGGGTGACGAACATCTCGTTGCCCCAGGACTCCATGTTGCGGTAGTCGTAGTCGACGTACTCGGGGTTGTTGAACGCGCCCCAGCAGGCGAGCAGGATGCGGCGCCGGCCGACGGCCTCGTAGCCGGGCATCGCCGCGTAGATGAAGTCGAACACGTCGTCGTTCATCGGCACGGCCTTCTTGAAGAAGTCCATGCAGCGCAGCAGCCGCGACAGGTAGTCCGTGAACAGCTGCGGCGTCGGCTGGGTCCCGACGCCACCGGGGTAGATCGTCGAGGGGTGCACGTGCCGCCCCTCCATGAGGCAGATCATCTCGCGCGTGACTCGGCTCATGTGCAGCGACTCGCGGTAGATCTCCCCCGTGAACGGGTTGAAGGCCCGCATGATGTCGCCGATCGTGCGATAGCCGTGCAGGTGGGCGTTGGGCGCCTCGGTCTTGTCCGCCGTATCCATGACGCTCGGGTTCGTGTCGCGGATCATCTGCTCGCAGAAGTCCACGAAGACCAGGTTGTCCTGGAAGATCGTGTGGTCGAACATGTACTCGGCTGCCTCGCCGAGGTTGACGATCCACTCACCCAGCGGCGGCGTCTTGACGCCGTAGGCCATGTTCTGCGCGTACTGCGAGCAGACGGCGTGGTTGTCGCCGCAGATCCCGCAGATGCGGCTGGTGATGAAGTGCGAGTCCCGAGGGTCCTTGCCCTTCATGAAGACGCTGTAGCCCCGGAAGATCGAGGACGTGCTCTTGCACGAGACGACCTCGCGCTGCTTGAAGTCGATCTTCGTGTAGATGCCGAGGTTGCCGACGATCCGGGTGATCGGATCCCACGACATGTCGACGATGCTTCCCGCCTCGGGCTCGATGCGCTCACGTGTGGTGGCCATGGTTGGAGAGCTCCTCTAGTTGCCCCAGCGCGGGTTGTAGCCCGTGGTGAGCTTGTCCTGGTTGTGACGCCACTTGGTCTCTTTGTTCATCGTCTTGTTCGTGATGCCGCGCAGCTTGCGGATGATCGGGCCGTAGGTCCCGGTGACCGCGGTGGAGACACCGCCGCCGGGGGGTGCGTCCATGAACGGCATGAACTTGTCCGGGAAACCGGGCATCGTGCAGCCGATGCAGATGCCGCCCACGTTGGGGCAGCCGCCGATGCCGGCCATCCATCCGCGCTTGGGCACGTTGCAGTTCACGACCGGCCCCCAGCAGCCGATCTTCACCTGGCACTTGGGCGAGTTGTAGTCCTCCGCGAAGTCGCCCTGCTCGTAGTAGCCCGCGCGGTCGCAGCCCTCGTGCACGGTCTTGCCGAACAGCCACTGCGGGCGCAGCGCCTCGTCGAGCGGGATCACGGGCGCGAGGCCGGCGGCCTGGTAGAGCAGCCAAGTGAGCGTCTCCATGAAGTTGTCCGGCTGGACGGGACAGCCCGGGATGTTGACGATCGGGAGGTCGGCCGCCGAGCGGTAGTCCCAACCGAGGTAGTCGGCCAAGCCCATGCAGCCGGTCGGGTTGCCGGCCATGGCGTGGATGCCGCCGTAGGCGGCGCACGTGCCGACTGCGATCATCGCGAACGCCGCCGGCGCGAGGTCGTCGATCCACTGGTTGATGGTGATCGGCTCGCCCGTGGCGAGGTCGTTGCCAAACGAGGTCCAGTACCCGTCGCCGTTGATGTTCTCGTTGGGGATCGACCCCTCGATGACGACCACGTACGGCGCGCCGAGCGTCCCGTCCTTCGCCGCGCGGAACGGCTTCATGTACTCCTCGCCGCCCACCGTCGGGGAGAGCACCTTGTTGTGCAGGTGGACCTTGGGCAGCCCCGGGATCGCCCCGAGCAGGACATCCTCGATCGCTGGCTGGGTAGCGGCCGTGATGGAGATCGTGTCGCCGTCGCAGCTCATCCCCTCCGAGATCCACAGGATGTGGACCTCTTCGACGCCACCCGTCGCCTCTGGTGCGTGCGGTGCATCAACGCTCACTTGCCCACCCTCCACTCGTCGTCAGCTCTTCCACCAGCTCCAGCGACTCCACCTGCAGCTCCTCGCCCCGCACCACGTCCACCGCAAGCCCTCCGCAGGCTCCGCAGGCCAGCGGAAATCCGCCCGGTCGGCTGTCCGTACGGCAGCTGCGACACGCCACGCTGATCGGGATCACCTCGAGCTCCAGCGCGGCTCCCTCCACCGGCGTGCCGTGCGCGCAGAGCTCGAACGAGAACTCGAGCGCTGACCGGACGACCTGGCGCAGGTGCCCGATCCGCACGTGCACACGCGCTACGTCCCTCTCCCCGGCGTGCCGGGCGGCGACGTCCACGATGGCCTGGGCGATCGAGAGCTCGTGCACGTCCGCCTCAGCCGTCGCCGCTCACTCGATCACGCTCGACGCGAGCTCGGAGAGCGTGCCCTCGTACTCTGCACCCATGCCGCGCAACAGCTCCAGCGTGGCCTGCGCCTCCGTCTCGTCGACCTTCGACATCGCGAAGCCGACGTGGATGAGCACCCAGTCTCCCACCGCGGCGTCGTCGAGCAGCCCGACGCTGACCGTCCGCCGAACTCCGGCGACATCCACCTTGGCGAGCTGTCTCGACTCATCGACCAGCTCGGTGATCTGACCAGGAATGGCCAAGCACATCTGTGCCCCCCGCCTCCTTCTCTCTCCGTCTCCGTCGGCTGGGCAGGGTGTATCGACCGGCCGTCACCGCGGTCAATCGCGGGTGTGTCGAGGATTACACCGGCACGCCGAGCGGGCGCATCGCCGCCGCTGCGTGATCCTCGGGAGTCCCGATCAGCGACAGCTCCTGCCCCTCGCGCTTCACGAGACGGGCCTTGGCCAGGCGGCTCATGGCGTGGGAGACGGACGGGCGCTCAGCCCCGACGAGCTCCCCCATCAGCCGGTGCGTGAGCGGGAGGCCGAGCCGCACGGAGCCGTCGGGCTGGACGATCCCGTAGCGGCCGGCGAGGTGCCACAGCAGCAACGCGACGCGCATGCCGACGCGCGGATGCGAGGCGATCGCCCGCTGGACCGCAAGCCCCTCCGCGCGCTGCTCGGCACGGGCGAGGAGCGTGTTCGAGATCTCCGGCCACAGGCGGGTCCGCGTCGCGAAGTCCTCGGTGAGCATCGCCAGCTCGGCCGCGACCAGCACGCGCCAGACGATCTCGTGACGCACCGGGTCGTCGGCGTCGAGGTCCCAGGGGCGGATCAGGTCGCCGGGCCCGAAGATCTCGGTGGCCGTGCGCCCCGCCACGCGCACCTCGCGCGCCAGGGCACCGCGCAGCATCAGCATGCCCGCGCCGCCGTCGGCCACCGCGCCGTACCACCGCTGCAACGGCTGCTCGCCGACCGGCATCAGCACCACAGCGGCGGTTGCGCGGTGCCGGGCCACCGTCCGGACGCTCTGCGGAATCCGTTCGCACAGACCATCGTCCTCGTCGAGGACGGAACACCGCCGGGAACGTGGCGCCGGCGGCATTTCGGAGCCGCTGGACATCGTCGGGGGCGACGCTACCAGCGCTTTTGCCCGCCGGTAAGTGTCTGACTCACAGTGAGATGAGCACCCAGTGGCGAGCCCTCGAGGGGCGCTCAGGCGATCGTGCCGCTGACATGTGGCTTGCCGCTGCGGGCGTCGTTGACCGCGAACTCGCGGCCGGCGTCCGTCGCCCGAGTTGAGAACGCGACCTTCGCCGGCAGGAGCATCGGCGCCTTGAAGCGCACGGACACCGTGTAGGCGTCGGGCAGGTGGCCCTCGAGCGCCGCCAGCGCGCGCGCCGTGACCCACATGCCGTGCGCGATCGGCCGCGGGAAGCCGAACAGGCGGGCGGAGAGCGGATGCAGGTGGATCGGGTTGTAGTCGCCGGAGACCGCGGCGTAGCGGCGGCCCTGGTCGCCCGGCATCTGCCAGACCGCGCTCGGCTGCGGTGGCGCCTCCCGCTCGACCTTGTCCTTGCCGGACGGATCCGAACCACCACCCTCGCGGTGCAGGTAGGTGGACCGGCTGCGCCAGACGACCTCGCCCGTGACGGCCGCCTCGGCGACGACGTCGAACTGCCGGCCCTTCGGGTGCTCGCGCAGGTCGGCCGTGCGCACCGTGACGTCGAGCGGCTCGTCGGCGCGCAGCGGGCGCAGCTGCTCGATCTCGTTCTCCACGTGCACGAGGCCGATCACGCCGAACGGGAACGAGAGGCGCGTCATCAGGTCCATCGACAGCGGGAAGGCGATCACGTGCGGGTACGTCGCCGGCAGCGTGTCCGAGATGCGAAAGCCGCACACCCGCTGGTAGTCGGCGAGCTTTTCGCGCTCGATCGCGTAGCCGTCGCGGGCGAGCTCATCGGCGGGCAGCTCGTCCCCGCCCCCGACCAGCGGCACGAGCCCCAGCAGCGCCTTCGGATACCGGGTGATCGACGCCATCGCCTACGCGCCCAGCAGGTTCTGGCCGCAGACGCGCACGACGCTGCCGTTGACGCCGCCGGACCCGGGGGAGGCCAGCCAGGCGATCGTCTCCGCCACGTCCACCGGCAGGCCGCCCTGCGAGAGCGAGCTCAGGCGCCGGCCGGCCTCGCGCGTGGCCATTGGCATCGAGGCCGTCATCCGCGTCTCGATGAAGCCCGGCGCGACCGCGTTGATCGTGATCTCCTGCGCCGCCACGACCGGCGCCAGCGCCTGCACGAGGCCGATGATCCCGGCCTTGGAGGTCGCGTAGTTGGCCTGGCCGCGCTGGCCGGCGATGCCGTTCATCGACGACACGGAGACGATCCGGCCGCCGGCCCGCAGCGCCCCGGACTGAAGCAGTCCGTCCGTCAGGCGCTCCTGGGCGACCAGGTTCACGGCCATCAGGCCGTTCCACTGGTCCTCGGACATGCGCGCGAGCGTCCTGTCCCTGGTCACGCCGGCGTTGTGGACGACGACGTCCACGCCGCCGTGGCGCCCCTGGAGGTACTCGGCGAGCCGGTCCGGCGCGTCGTCGGCGGTGATGTCGAGCTGGAGCGCCGAGCCGCCGACCGCGTTGGCGACCTCGGCGAGCGCCTCGCCCGCGGATGGGAGGTCGAGGCAGACGACGTGGGCGCCGTCGCGCGCGAGCGTCGCGGCGATCGAGGCGCCGATCCCGCGCGAGGCGCCGGTGACGAGCGCGACGCGCCCGGCCAGCGGGCGCTCCCAGTCGACGGGGTCGGTGGACGCGCCGGCGCCGACGCGGATCACCTGGCCGTCCACGAAGGCCGACTTCGCGGAGGCCAAGAAGCGCAGCGTGGCCGCGAGGCTGCCCTCGGCCCCCGGCGCCACGTAGACGAGCTGCGCGGTCGCGCCGTGGCGGACCTCCTTGCCCGCCGAGCGCGTGAAGCCCTCAAGCGCGCGCTGGGCGACGGCCTCAGACACGGACGCCGAGGCCTCGGGCGCCGTGCCGAGCACGAGCAGCCGCCCGGACGGGCCGAGCTGGGAGATCGTCGCCGCAAAGAAGGCGTAGAGGTCGTGCAGGTCGCTGGTGGACGCGATCCCGGAGGCGTCGTAGACCAGCGCGCCGTAGCGGGCCTCGTCGTCGCCCACGGGGGTCGCGAGGACCTCGGCGCCGGCCGCGTCGAGCGCGGCCGTGGCCGGCTCGATCAGCCGCCCGCCGGGCGCCCCGCCGACCAGCGCGGGGCCGGCGAGCAGCTCCTGCCCGGGCTCGTGGCGGCGCAGGCGCGCCGGCTTCGGGAGCCCGAGCCGCCCGGCGACCAGCCGCCCGGGTGGGGAGGCGACGAACTGTTGATAGCGATCGGCCATAGTGGGGAACGATATCGTCTATCACTATGACTGAGGCCCTGCGCAGGGCCGCCATCCTCGGCGGCAACCGGATCCCGTTCGCCCGTTCCAACGGCCCCTACAGCGAGGCGTCCAACCAGGACATGCTGACGGCGACCCTCGACGGGCTCGTCGCCCGCTTCGGCCTGCAGGGCGAGCGCGTGGGGGAGGTCGTCGCCGGCGCCGTGCTCAAGCACGCGCGGGACTTCAATCTGACCCGCGAGGCGGTCCTGGGCTCCGCCCTCGACCACGCCTCTCCGGCCCACGACGTCCAGCAGGCGTGCGACACCGGCGTCCAGGCGGCGATCACCGTCGCCAACAAGATCAAGCTCTCACAGATCGACTCCGGCATCGCCGGCGGCGTCGACACCACGTCCGACGCGCCGATCGCCGTCAACGAGGACCTGCGCCGCATCCTGCTCCAGGCCACCCGCGCAAAGAGCGCCGTCGCACGCCTGAAGCTGCTCGGCTCGCTGCGCCCGGGACAGATCGTTCCGGAGACCCCGCGCAACGGCGAGCCGCGCACCGGCCTGTCGATGGGCGAGCACCAGGCGCTGACGACCCGGCGCTGGAACGTCACTCGCGAGGCGCAGGACGAGCTCGCGGCGGCGAGTCACCAGCACCTCGCGGCCTCCTACGACCGCGGCTTTCAGGACGACCTGCTCACGCCGTACCTGGGCCTCACGCGCGACCAGAACCTGCGCCCGGACTCCTCGGCGGAGAAGCTCGCCCGGCTCAAGCCCGTCTTCGGGCTCGGTGACGACGGCGGCCGCGCGACGATGACCGCCGGCAACTCGACGCCGCTGACCGACGGCGCGGCGCTCGTCCTGCTGGCCAGCGAGGACTGGGCGGCGGCGCACGACTTGCCCGTCCTGGCCTTCCTCTCCCACGCCGAGACCGCCGCGGTCGACTACGTGCACGGTGACGAGGGCCTGCTGATGGCGCCCGTCTACGCCGTGCCGCGCCTGCTCGCCAAGGCCGGCGTGACGCTGCAGGACTTCGACTACTACGAGATCCACGAGGCCTTCGCCGCGCAGGTGCTGACCACGCTCGCCGCGTGGGAGGACGCCGCGTTCTGCCAGGAGCGTCTCGGCCTCGACGCGCCGCTCGGCTCGATCGACCGGACCAAGCTCAACGTCAACGGCTCCTCCCTGGCGGCCGGGCACCCGTTCGCCGCCACCGGCGGCCGGATCCTCGCCTCCACGGCCAAGCTGCTCTCCGAGCGGGGCTCGGGACGCGCACTGATCTCGATCTGCGCCGCAGGGGGCCAGGGCGTCGTCGCGATCGTGGAGCGGTAAGGCAACGGACGCCCGCGCAGCGGAAGTCGGGCGGTTCGGTCGTTACTGTCGATGTGCCTCGCCTAAGGAAGCGTCAATCCACACTTGTTTCTCGACGCTTCCTCAAGCTGCTCCTCGTCGTGCCCGTCCTGCTCGCCGCGACCGCCGCCCAAGCGCCGGCGGCGTCGGTGACGATCGGCCCGGATCTCGCGACGGCACCTCCCGCCTCGATCACGGTCAGCGACCCCAACGACTGGGGCGCCTGGAACACGACGCTGCCGTCACCGGGGCTCGTCCAGTCGCCCGTCCAGGGTGAGGTCAACGTCGTCAAGCTCAAGGGCCGGATCAACCCGTCCACGGCGACCGATCGCGCGCCCGATGTGGTCATGCACGCTCAGGTGCTGCGCCCGAACGCCGACGGATCGGTCACCGTCCCCGGTGGCGGCACCTCCCGGGATCTGCCGCTGCCCTTCGGCGGCGGCCCGCAGCGGATCAACACCTACATGCGGTCGGAGATCGACATGCCCGACGGCGCGGACGGCAAGGGCGGCTCGCGCCTGTGCATCCGCAAGGGCGACTACATCGCGCTCGCCACCTCCGGCGGCTACGGGCCGGGGACGTATCCGAGCGGGGCGGAGTTTCAGATGTTCGGACAGGCGGCTGGCTCGGCCGCCGACGTCTTTCTCAGCGGCAAGGCGTTCGGCAACGCGGACGGCACGACGTTCACGGGCACGCGCGCCGACGGCACGGTGCTGTTGTTGCAGGCCGTCATCGGCACCGGTCCCGACGCGCGCTACACCTGCCAGACGCCCGAGGAGCAGCAGGGCGGGACGACTCCCGGTCCGGGCACGCCCGCCGTGGGCAAGCTCACCCTCCCGAACCCCGGCACGCCGCGCATCCACAAGGGACGGGTCAAGATCGCGGTCGCCTGCGGCAGCGGGGGCCCCTGTGACGGCACGCTCACGCTGACCAACCGCCGCAGGAAGTACGGCAACGCGACGTTCGCGCTCACGGCCGGCGCCAGCGTGAAGATGTCGATCAAGCTCAACAAGGCGGCCAAGAAGCAGCTCCGCAAGGGCCGCGGCAAGGTCACGGTGAAGGCCTCGGCGAAGACGGGCGACGGCACGATCAGCGCCCGCTTTACGATCAAGAAGTGAGGCGCAGCGCCCCCTGCAGGGGGGCGCCCGCCACGAGCCGCTCCTTCGCCGGGCGTCGCAGGCGCTTGACGCGCCCCTCGAGGCTGCGCGCCGACCGGTGGTCCTCGGTCTGCCAGGCGGCCGCGACGGTCACCGGCAGGCGGCCCCGGGTGTAGCGGCTGCCCGTGCCCGACGCGTGAGCCGCGAGCCGGCGCTCGAGGTCGACGGTCCAGCCGCAGTAGAGGCTGCCGTCGTCGCAGCGCAGGAGGTAGACGAAGGCCATGGTCTGCCCGGGATTGTTCACGATCGCCGCCGCTTCATGATGGTATAAAGCGCGAGCGCCCGGCGGAGGCGTCCGGAATGACTCGATGGAGGAGCGGCAGCATGGCGACCGGAACCGTGAAGTGGTTCAACAACGACAAGGGCTTCGGCTTCATCACGCCCGACGAGGGTGGGAAGGACCTGTTCGTCCACCACTCCTCCATCAACGGCTCCGGCTTTCACACGCTCGAGGACGGCGCGCGCGTGAACTACGACTCCGAGGAGGGCCCCAAGGGCCCGAAGGCCATCAACGTCGACACGCTGTAGGTCCCCGCGCTGCGCCTGCTCTTCGTCTGCCTCGGCAACATCTGCCGCTCGCCCACCGCGGAGGGGGTGATGCGCCACCTCGTCGCCGAGGCGGGCCTCGAGGACACCGTGTCGGTCCAGAGCGCCGGGACCGGCTCCTGGCACATCGGCTCGGCGCCCGACGAGCGCTCGGCGGCGGCCGCCCGGACGCGCGGCATCACGCTCGAAGGGGCGGCGCAGCAGGTCAGCGCCGCCGACTTCGAGCGCTTCGACCTGCTGGTCGCCATGGACCGCGCCAACGAGCGCGACCTCCGCGCACTCGCCCCGGACGAGGAGTCCCGCGCGAAGGTCGTGCTCCTGCGCGCCTTCGACCCGGAGGCCGTGCGCACGGGCGACCTCGACGTCCCCGACCCCTACTACGGCGGCGACGACGGCTTCGAGCACGTGCTCGACATCGTCGAGCGTGCCTGCCGTGGCGTGCTCGAGCGCGCCCAACCGGCGTGATCGACGCGATCGGCGAGGCCTGCGGCGCCGCTGTCGCCGACGCGCACCCGGTGGCCGGGGGAGACGTCAACGACGCCCTGCGCGCCGACCTCGAAGACGGCCGCGCGCTCTTCGTTAAGCATCGAGCCGATCCGGCGCCCGGCTTTTACGCGGCCGAGGCCGCGGGCCTGCGCGCGCTGTCCGCGGGGCCGCTGCCGGTCCCGCGCGTGGTCGCGGTTCGGCACGAGTTCCTGGCGCTCGAGTGGGTGGAGCAGCGCGCGCGGGCGGCGGGGTTCGACGAAGCGCTCGGGCGCGGCCTCGCGGAGCTGCACGCGCTCGGGGCCGACGGCTTCGGTGCGGACGTGACGTTCATCGGCTCGCTGCGGCTGCCCGACGAGCCGGCGGACGACTGGCCGACCTTCTACGGGCAGCAGCGTCTGGCGCCGCTGCTCGCCATGGCCGTCGACGCCGGCGCGCTGCCGCACGGCACGGCCGCGCGGGTCGAGCGCGTCATCGGGCGCCTCGACGCGCTGTGCGGGCCGCCGGAGCCGCCTGCGCGCCTGCACGGCGACCTCTGGAGCGGCAACGTCATGGCCGGGCCCGACGGGGCGCCCTGGCTGGTGGACCCTGCGTCGTACGGCGGCCACCGCGAGATCGACCTCGGCATGCTCGCGCTCTTCGGCAGTCCTTCGAAGGCGTTCTTCGACGCCTACCAGGAGGTGTCGCCGCTCGCCGACGGTCACGAGGAGCGCGTCGGGCTCGTGCAGCTCCTGCCGCTCCTCGTGCACGCCGTCATGTTCGGCGGGGGCTACGGCGCGTCCGTCGACCGCGCCGCGGCGCGCTACGCCTGAGCCAGGCCGAGTCCCCGGGAAGGTGCCGCCGCACCGAGCGCGAAACTCGAGGTCTCGCGATGACCATGCCGACCGTCACCGAGACCACGCTCCCGCCGGAGCCCGTCGCGCACGACCCGTTCATCGACGACATGGCGAAGGTCGTCCTCACGCCGCCTGCGCCGGTCATCCGGCGCCGCCGCATCTGGGACTAGACATCCGCCCCCGCCGCGCTACCCTCAGCGCGGTCGCGGAGGGCGTAGCTCAGTTGGTAGAGCTCCGGGTTGTGGTCCCGGTGGTCGCGGGTTCGAGCCCCGTCGCTCTCCCTCCCGTGGACGGGTTGCCGGGCGGATGCGCCTGGTGGTCGCTCCGACGACCACTTCGCGCATACACCTCGACGGCGCAGGATCTCCGCGACCGAGCCCCCTATGTGGCGCGGGCACTTAGTAATCAGGCTGCGGCTGGATAGCGTCCCGGCCCTGATCGGCTGGCCCAGCACGAAGACACGCTCGCAGCGCCCTCACTCGGGCCCCGCAGCTTCCTCGGCCGCGCACAGGAGATCCGCGAGCTGGTGGATCTGCTCGAGGGCTCTCGACTGCTCTCTGTGATCGGGGCGCCGGGCAACGGCAAAACGCGGCTCGCGCTGCAGGTCGCCGAGCGTCGCGGACCGTGAAGGTGACGACCACAGGTGCGGCCCCCGCTGAGCCCCCGCCCGGTGGCGCGCATGGCGGGGACGCGCTGAACAGGAGATCGGCCGGAGCTCTGTGCCGATCCGGCGCGCCGCGCGTCTAGGCCGTGGCGCCGGCGTGCTGGCCGTCGGGGGTCGCCGAGGCGGCGGGATCCCCCGGGGTCGCCTCTGCGGCGTCGGCCTGCTCGTCGGGCGGGCCCTCGTTGAGGACCTCGGTGAACAGGTAGGAGCCGGCGACACCCGCGGCGACCGCGGCGAGCGCG
>JBBQBV010000012.1:0-45164 GCA_038318085.1 Solirubrobacterales bacterium | reverse complement strand
ATCCAGCGCTGCCACCCCTCGGTGGTGAGCAAGGCACGCGCGGCCTGCTCGATCCGCTCGCGGTCGGCGTGGCGGCGGGCGTCGCGCTCGGCCTCGCTCAGCTGGCGGCGGTTGAAGCGACGAGCCATCGTCGGTCCCTTCGGTCGGGTGGTCCGCGCCCGGTGCGCGGGCCGATCCCCCGCCACCCGCACGCCCGTCAGGGCGTGCCACCCTCGGGTGGCGGGTCGGCCCGCGCGCAGGCCGGACCGGCTACGCGGCGCCGGAGAGGTCCGCGTCGAGCTCGTCGTCGACCGGGCCATCGTCGGGCTCGGTCTCGACCGCCTGGCGCTCGGCGCGGTGCTCCTCGCGTGCCGCGGTCTCGGCCTCGTCGTAGGCGCTGTGGGCGCGCTTGACCGCCCGCTCGAGCTTCGTCAGCGACGCCGGAACGTGCGGGCCAGCCAGCTTGCGCAGCGCCTTCGCGGCGATGTCCTTATGCGAGCTCCAACGGATGGCGGGCATACGCTGGCTTGACGGCACGACGAGCCGCGTGGCGTGCTGCTCCGCAGCGATGGCGACCAGCGCGCGACCGTAGAGCTCGCCGGGGGTCTTGGCGCCGTCGATGAACTTCCACAGCCACTGAAGCGCGGCCTGCGGGTCGCGGTGGTCGCCGTAATCCATGCGCAGCTTGCCGCGGCTGCCGTCCTTCCGCGTCTTGGTCACGTCGCTGTGTAGCTCATCGACGACCAAACGGATGCCGGCCGCGGCGATCCGAGCGACCTGCTCCCCGGTCTGGGTGTAGGGGGAACTGTCGTTGTCGGCGCCGAGCAGCGCGTAGACGAAGAAGCGCGCTACCTCGATGTCGCCCGGGTCGACCGCGGCCAGGTTGTGGACGAGCGCGTGGCCAAGGTCGAGGTTGACGCCATGCGCCTGGTCGGTCAGCTCGCGTAGCTGCGCGTCGCGGTCGCGCTTGGCCACGGTCACCGGATCGGCCGGCGGTTTGCTGGCGCGGGCGGTCTTCTTCTCCTTGGCGGCCGTCGCGGCCTTGGCCTCGAGGTCGTCGTGGATGCGCTTGATGGCGCCCTTGACGAGCTCGCGGTACAGCGTGCGGTCGACGATGATCGGCCGGCCGCGCTCGAACTCGATCAGCACCCCGGCGGCGCGCGCCTGGTCGACGTCAGCGTCGGTGAAGCGCACCTGCGGAGGGCCGTAGGCGTAGCGGTCGAGCTGGCGGTGCAGCTTCTCCGCCTCGCTGTAGAGCTGCTCGGTCTTCTTGCCGAGGCGCAGCTCGGCGATCTCGTGCGCGCTGGTGTTGTACAAGTAGGCGGCGAACACCTTGCTGTTCCCAGCGTGGGTGAGGGCGGCGTCGAGCACCCAGCCGGGCTCGCGCGTGAGCCGCTCGGCGGCCCAGGCGTTGCCGTCGTCGAGGTAGGCGATGACCGCGTCGAGCAGCTCCGGTGCGACCGTGCCGATCGCGCGCAACTGGTCGACGGCAGCCAACCGGATGACGTCCTCTCCGATCAGCTGCTGCGCACGCTCGGGCAGCTCGAGGATCTTCACCCGCGCGGTCACGCGTGCCCTGGGCCAGCCGCGCGCCTGCGCGGCGCCGTCCTCGCTGAGGCCGCGATTGAGCATCGCGCAGACGGCCTTAGCCTCCTCGTAGGGGTTCAGCTGCTTGCGCGTGATGTTCTCGACCGCCCTATCGGCGTCCTCGGTGTCGACGTCACGCACGACGACCGGCACGTCGATCAGCCCGAGTGTCTTCGCCGCGGCGATCCGGTGAAAGCCAGCGACGAGCTCGAAGCCGTTGCCCGCGTCGCGGACGACGACCGGCACGAGCATGCCCTGGAGCTTGATCGAGCCGGCCAGCGCCTTGACGTGCTCAGGGTCGAGCGCGCGGACGTTCTCGGGGACGCGGATCTCGTCGAGCGCGATGTGGCGCCCGGTCTCGTGGATGGTGGTGGCCATCAGGCCCTCCCGTGGGGGTTGTGGCCCGCCCCGCTGGCGGGCCGATCCCCCGCCACCCGCACGCCCGCCAGGGCGTGCCACCCTTGGGTGGCGGGTCGGCCCGGTCAGCGGGATAGCCGTCGCGCCGGCCGACCGCGTCTCCTAGCGGCCTCCCCAGACGTCCCGCACATATGGGCTGACGCGCGGGCGCTCGGTCTTCACCGAACGCGGGCACGAGCTTGGCGCTGACGTGGACAACCGCGGTTCGTCCGCAGCGATCGTCTGGGGGTTGCGTGCGCCCACGCTCGCTTCGTCCGGGAATGCGAGGGTGAGCCGGGCTCAAACCGGCGACCCGCTGGGCACTCCTTGAGGCGGTCGCCCGGTCCAAGCGGCTCTCGACGTTGCGCGATGCGATCCGTACCTGCGCCAGCCGTCAGCGAAGCCCGAGGTTGACGAGCCGGTAGCCACAGGCGAGCTCCGACACGTTCTCGCGGTGTGCGAGCGCGGCTGGGGCCTCTCTTTCTCCGTGGCCCGCCGCGCTCATCCCTTCAAAGCGGCGCTTCTCGGATCCAGCTCAACTGCGAGGAGCGCGACCGCGCCTTGTTCGAACTCGCGCAGCTCGTCGAAGAGCCGACGCCAAGGCCCGGGCGCGGGGGACCTCCACCGATCAAGTGCGTCAGCGGTGGCTGGGACGCGCGCAAGCTCGCGATCCTGTTCTGGTGTCTGCTCTCCCGCGGCGAGGACTACGCCCACCAGCAGCCGTCGCTGACGCCAAGAAGCTCCGGCGGCTCGAGATCACCGCGGGCGCCCCGACGCGCAAGGGCAAGCCGACCGGCGTCTGGGCCACCCGCGAGCGGATGCGCCAAGCCGAGCGCGAACTCGCCCAACGGCCGAGGCCTCCTACACGCGAACGGTCCGCGACTGGCAAGCGGCCAGGCCGGCGAAGGCGAAGGAGGAGCCAGCCGGTCCCGCGAAGGTGGGCGCGAGCGTGACACCGGGGCACGCATAACAAGGCCCTCGAAGGGCACCGTCGCGTGGCAGACCACAAGCCCCTGACGCCTGCGCTTCGACACGTCATCAGCTCGCGCCCACCCGCACCCTAACGCTCACCTGGCACCCCGCCAAGCCGCCGGCAGCCGGCGGCCCGACCCCGCGCGGCCCGAAACCGGCCGAATCGCGCCCGCCGACCCGCCGCCCAGCCGAACCCGAGGCCGCAGGAGCCGATCTGCGGGCTTCCGAGCACCACCCGTGACCGATCCGACCCCCGACATTCGTCAGAAACCGCGCCCTCAGCCCTTGACTTTCTCAGTGCCAGAGTTCCCGGGGTCGGGCGGTGGCGTCCGGCGCGGCCGGTAGGTCCTCGGGCCGGTGACGGGCTGACTCATTGACTTTCTGTCGACGGCTCAGGTCTGACCGGCGGATGTTGTGTCGCCCGCCGCCGTCCGAGGATCTCCGGCGTGACTTGATAGATGCGTGGCCTTCGGTCTCGACTGAGAAGTGTCCGCCGGCGATCCGGCTCCAGCACTCCAGCACTCCAGCACTCCAGCACTCCAGCACTCCAGCACTCCAGCGAAGGAGGGTCGCAGGATGATCGTGATCGGGGCGGATACGCATAAGCGTTCGCATACCGTCGCCGCGGTCGAGGCGGCGTCGGGGCGCGTGGTCGGCGAGCGCACGGTGTCGGCTCGGCAGCGGTCCTTCGATGTCCTGCTCGCGTGGGCGCGCAGTCACGGCGCTGAACGCGTGTGGGCGATCGAAGACTGCCGGCATGTCTCGGGCGCGCTGGAGCGGTTCCTGCTCGCCCGCGGCGAAGCCGTCGTGCGCGTCGCGCCGAAGCTGACCGGCAGCGCGCGCAAGTCGGCGCGCGAGGCGGGCAAGTCTGATCTCATCGACGCGGTCGCGATCGCGCGCGCCGCGCTGCGCGAAGGCCTCGAGACGTTGCCGGTCGCGCAGTTGGCCGGCCCCGAGCTCGACGTCCGGCTGCTCGTCGATCACCGCGAACGGCTCGTCGCGCAGCGCACCGCGCTGAGCAACGACCTGCGCTGGCACCTGCACGACCTCTGGCCCGAGACCGAGATCCCGCCGCGCGCGCTGAGCACCAGTCACTGGCAAGCGCGCATCGCCGGTCGCGTCGCGCGCGCCGAGCAGACCGCGCGCGTGCGCATCGCCCGCGACGAACTGCGCCGCATCCGCGAGCTCACCCGCACCATCAACGACCTCGAAGCCGAGCTCGCCGCGCTCGTGTCCGCGCTCGCGCCGAGACTGCTGGCCGAACGCGGCTGCGGCGTCCTGACCGCCGCCAAGCTGCTCGGCGAGATCGCCGGCGTCGCTCGCTTCGCGACCGACGCCAAGCTCGCTCGCACCGCCGGCTCGGCACCGATCCCAGCATCCTCCGGACGAACCCAACGCCACCGCCTCGACCGCGGCGGCAACCGCCAGCTCAACTGCGCGCTGCATCGCCTCGCCGTCACCAAAGGCCGCCTGGACCCCGAGACCGCCGCCTACCTCGCCCGCAAGCAAGCCGAGGGCAAGACCCGCCGCGAAGCCATCCGCTGCCTCAAGCGCCACCTCGCCCGACGCGTCTGGCACCTACTCCAACCCGACCCCGCGACCCCCATCCCCACCAGCACCCAGACACCCCGCACCCGCAGCGTCACGATCCACTGCAACACCCCAACCGCGAGCCTCCAATTGACATAGAAGCAACATCGGTCGTCCGCAGCCAGCGTCCGGCGCATGAGCTCGGCGGCGCTCGCTTGCACGCGCGAATGCAGCAGCGCACTGGGCCCTGGCCTCACGACGCCGCAGCGTCCAGTCGCATGGAACGCGATAGCGAGCGCTTGGTGGTGCTGTTCACTCAAGCAGCAGCGGTCGTCGCCTGCGGGTGAGAGCAGCCCCTGACGGTCAGCGCCTCAGCGGGGCTCTGCGGTTGGTGCTCTGCCATAGCGCCGCGTGTCCCCGCGCCGGAGCCGCGATGCCCGCGAGCTACGCCGGGACCAGTACTTGGAGCCCGACGAGCTGCGCCGGGTGGTGGAGCAGGCTCGCGTGGGCATCGCCACGACGGCCGAGCCCGCAAGGATCTAGCGCGGCCAGGCTCAAGCGGCTGACGGAGCAGAGCGAATGCGATGCTGTTGCGATCCTGACGACAGGCAGGGGCGGATTGCGGCTCGGCGAGGCGCTGGCGTTGACGTGGTCGGACCTCGACCTCGCCGCCTCCAAGCTGGACGGTTCGGCGAAGCAGGACGCGAGGACGGACGGGCACGACCAAGAGCGGGCACAGTCGCGTCGTTCCCTTGGCCCGCGAGCTCGCGGAGGCGCTCGCGAAGCTCGGGCTGAGGGGCTACAGCGACGGCCAAGACGATCTGATCTTCGTCGGCCAGCACGGCAGCCACATGGACCCGCCGCGGTTCAGGGAGTGCTTCTACGCCGCGCACGACCGGGCGAACATCCGACCCCGACGGCTGATCCACCAGCTGAGGCACTCGTTCGCCGTCGCGATGGCCCGCCACGGGGCGGCGCTGGGGGCGATCCAGAGGTGGCTCGGCCACTCGTCGTCGCAGACGACCGAGATCTATGCGGCTTTCACGCCGGGCGATGTCGAAGCCGCGATCGTGACGGAGGCGTTCGCGCAGTGAGCCTGGGTTTTCTGGGCCGAGACCCGTCCGGCCGCACCGTGCGGCTGAGCGGCTGACGCGCCGGCCCGCCTACAGGCGAACGATCACGCCTGAGGCGAAGACCTTCGTCGCGAGGTTGCTGCCGACGACGACGACCCTCAGGGTGAAGGTCACGCGCTTGCGCCCCTGGTGCTGGTACCTACGGCGCCACTTCTTGCGCAGCGCGACCTTGACGACGTACGTCCCGGCCTTGTGCGTAACGCGCGTGGTGCCGACGACGCGCTTGCCCTTCCGCAGCTGAGCCTTGATGACCGACTTGCGCGCGATGCGGATCGTCACGCTGGCGAACCGACGACCGCCCCGGACGCGCAGCAGCGCGGGGGCCTTGCTCCGGGAGCTGGGCGAGGCGCCGGGCACCGTCGGCGAGACGCCGGTCGAGCCGCCCGCGGCTCCGCCGCTGCCACCGCCGCTCCCGGACCAGGACGTCTTGCGGTTGGTGAACGCGCAGAACTGGTCCTGGGCGACGTCGTGGGTGATCGTCACTCGCCCGTTCGCGATGTCGTACGCGAAGGTGCCGGTCCCCGACCTGTATACGCACTGGATGTCGGCGACGTGCCAGCCCGCGGGTGGCAGCGCCTGGAAGGTGTAGGAGTGTCCGTACACGTTGGGGTCGGGGCCGAAGCTCGTCTTTGCGCCGTCGCCCAGCATGAAGTCGGGGACGAGCGGCTCGGGCCCGCCCGCGAACATGCGATAAATGATCAGCGTCGGGTCGCCGGCAGGGTCGTTGTAGTTCTGGATCTCAAGCGTCGCGCTCGCCTTTGGCGCCATCGCCGCCATGAACGCCACGGACAAGGTCGCGAGCAGCAGGATCCTGGGCCGGCGGCCAGGTCTGGGATCAGCGAGAAGCGTGGGGCGGGACATAGGCGCGCACTGCCTTCCGGATTGCGGACGAGACACACGAGAATTCCATGTCTACGCACAGTTGGGTGGTGAGCCGCCCTGGACGGCGGACGAATACTGAACTAACGGCCAGGGGGATAGTTGCGGCGCCTCAGCGCCGCTCGATCAGCTCAATTTGGTAGCCGTCCGAATCCCTCCCGGCGACGTCCGGTGATCCCAGAACGAGACCGGGGAGTCTCTCGGAGGATTTCTCGGGCGATGGCGCGTGCGCGCGAACGTGCTGGAGCGCGATATTGGCCGCGTGGAGCCCTTGATCCGACCTCGGCCGAGCGGCTCACCCATTACCTCGAGCAGCCCACGCTTTCCCACGAGGTGTCGATGGGCGTCTACTGCTTGGACACGCGCGTGCTGGCTCACCTCGAGCCCGACGTGCGGCTCGATTTCCGCGACCTGATCCTGCGGCTGCTCGAGCGTGTCGAGGCGTGGCGGCCGGAGGCGTATCGGCTCGACCTCGGGCGCTACGACGACTACGAGCTCGCGATGCAGGAGTTCGCTTCGGTGCGCCACCGCCTGCTGCCACGTGAGGTGCGCGCGCCGGATCAGCCCTGACGCAGCGCGTCGCGCACGGCGCCGACGACGCGCTCGACGCTATCGTCGTCCTCGTGGGAGGAAAGCGGCAGCGCGAAGTGGCGGTCGGCGGCCGCCTCTGCCGCCGGTAGCGACCCGGGCGCGGCGAGCGGAGCAAACTCGGTGAACGCGTGCAGCGCGGGGTAGCGGATCGTCTGAATCCCGCGGTCGGTGAGCGCGTCACGCACCCGCCGCCGCGCCTCCCCGCTCTCGAACAGGACGGGGAACGCGAAGTGCGAGCTGCGCGCCACATCGTTGTCCGTCCACATCAGCGCGAGCCCTGGGGTGCCGGCGAGCGCCCCGCGGTAGCGCCCGACCGCGGCGCGCCGGCGTTCGATGTCGTCGTGCAGGCGCGACAGGCGCGCGAGACCGAGCGCGGCGCGCGGCTCGTCGAGCCGGAAGTTGTAGCCGACGTCGACGACGTCATAGGATGCCTCGTTGCCGGTGTGGCGATCCCAGGTCCCCGAAGTCATGGCGTGCGAGCGTAACGAGCGGACGCGCGCGGCGTGGTCGGCATCGGCGGTCAGCACGGCGCCGCCCTCGCCCGTGCACAGTTGGTTCTCGGAGAAGAAGGACAGGCAGCCCAGCGCGCCCACGGTGCCGGCGTAGCGCCCGGGCTCGACCTCGGCGCCGATGGCCTGGGCGGCGTCCTCGACGAGCACGATCCCGCGCGCGTCGCAGAGCTCGCGCAGCGGGCCGAGATCGGCCGGATAGCCGTAGAAGTGCACGGCGATCACGGCGCGGGTGTGCGGGCTGAGGCAGCGCTCGACGCCGGCCGCCGAGAGGTTGGGCCGCTCGGGAGATTCGACGTCGCACAGCACGGGCCGCGCGCCTGTGTAGCGCGGCGCGTTCGCGGTGGCGACGAAGGTGAGCGCGGGGACGACGACCTCGTCGCCCGGCCCGAGGTCGAGCGCCCGGCACGCGAGGTGCAGCGCCGCCGTGGCGCTCGACACCGCCACGGCGTGCGGCGTGCCCGTCCACTCGCTGAGCGCCGCCTCGAAGCGCTGTGTGCGCGGGCCCATGGTCAGCCAGCCACCCTCCAGGCACTCGGCGACAGCCCGACGGTCGCTCGCGGTGATCATGACGCCGGTGGCGGGGACGCTCGCGCTCACCCCGCGAGCACCTCGTCGAGCGCGCAGACCACGCGGTCCTGCGTCGCCTCGTCGAGGTGGGCGAAGAGCGGGATCGTGATCTCGGTCCGCGCGACGCGCTCGGAGTGCGGCAGGCGCTGCTCGCCGAAGCGGCTCCGGTAGGTCGTGAACTCGTGCACGGCGGGATAGAGGACGGAGGTCTGGATGCCGTGCTCGTCGCGCAGGCGCCGGCGCACCGAGTCCCGGCGGCCGTCGTCGTCGACGAGGATCGGCATCACGTAGCACGAGGAGCGCCCGACGCCCGCGTCGCCGTAGGGGATGAGGACGTGGGGCATGCCGGCGAGCTTGCCGCGATAGGCCCGGGTGAGCTCGCGCCGGCGCTCGATCTCGGGCCCAAGCCGGGCCAGGCGCGAGAGCAGCAGCGCCGAGCGCGGCTCGTCGAGGCGATAGTTGAAGCCGAGGCCGACGACGTCGTAGGAATCGGTCTCGCCCGTCTGGCCGCTCCGGGTGCCGGAGATCATGCCGTGCGAGCGCAGGGAGCGCGCGAGCGCTGCGACGTCGTCGTCGTCCGTGGCCAGCAGTCCGCCCTCGCCGCAGGAGAGGATCTTGTTCGAGAAGAAGGAGAACGCGCCGGCGCGGCCCCACGCTCCGAGCTTGCGGCCTTCGAAGTCGGCGCTGGGCGCGTGCGCGGCATCCTCTATCAGCGCCAGCCCATGGGCGTCGCAGAGCGCGCGCAGGCGGTCGACCGCGGCGGGGTAGCCGGCGAAGTGCACCGCGCACACCGCCTTCGTGCGCGGGCCGATACGGCGCTCGACGTCGTCGGGATCGAGCCCGAAGTCGTGCGGGCCCAGGATGTCGGCGAAGACCGGCGTGCCGCCGCAGTAGATGACCGCGGCCGCGGTCGCTGCGAAGGTGAGCGACGGGACGATCACCTCGTCGCCGGGACCGACGCCGGCGGCCAGGTAGGCGAGGTGGAGGGCGGCGGTGCACGAGGAGACCGCGACGGCATGGCGGACGCCGAGGTGGCTCGCGAAGGCGGCCTCGAACTCGTGCGTGCGCGGGCCGAGCGTCAGCCAGCCCGACTCGAGCACTTCCATCACTGCCCGGACGTCCTCGGGCTCGAGCCGGAGGTCGTAGAGCGGGACGCCGCTAGGCGACGTTTCGGTACCGGCCATCGAACGCGTCCTCGAAGCACTCCTCCTCGAGCGCGCCGACGATCTCGCGGATTCCCTCTGGGATGGTGGAGGTAATCGCGTACCCGAGCCGCTCGGCGACCTTGGCGAAGGACACCTTGTAGTCGCGCGGGTCCTCGGTCCGGTGCACGAAGGCGACCTCTCCGCGATCCGTCTCGCGGCGGATCAGCTCGACGAGGTCGAGCTTGCGGTAGTTCTCGGCGGTGTCCCCGACGTTGAAGACCTCGCCGGCCACGGCCTCGACCGGCGCCTCGAGGACCGCGCGCACGCCGCGCGCCGCGTCGCGCACGTGGACGTAGGGCCGCCAGAACTGCTCGCCGAAGACCTCGAGCCGGCGGTCCGACCACAGGTCGCGGGTGAACTCGTTGACCGTGAGGTCGAAGCGCATGCGCGGTGCGACGCCGTAGACCGTGGCGAAGCGCAGGCAGGTCGCGGCGAACGGCGCTGGGTCGAGGCCGAGCAGCGCCCGCTCGACGGTCACCTTCTGCTCGGCGTAGAGCGACACGGGAGCGAGCACGCCGTCCTCGGCGATCGGGACGAGGGGATCGGCCATGCGGCCGTAGTTCGAGCAGGTGGAGGCGAACACGAAGCGTTCGACGCCCGCGTCCGCGGCGTCCTCGATCAGGGCCATCGCGGCGCCGACGTTGACGGCCTGCGCGGTGTGCTCGTCGCGCGCGCATGCCGGGTCGCCGACGATCGCCGCGAGGTGCACGACCGCGTCAAGGCCGCGCAGGGCCTCGGCGCGGGCGTCGGCGTCGCGAACGTCGGCGAGGAGCAGTTCGACGCCCTGCTCGCGGAGCGAGTCCGCGCAGCCGCGCTGGCCGTGCAGGAGCGAGTCGAGCACGCGGACGTCGTGCGACGCCGCGAGCAGCTCCTCGGCGACCAGCATGCCGACGTAGCCGGCCCCGCCGGTGATCAGGGTCGTGCGTCCCATGCCCCTCACCCTAGCGGCGCGTCGCGGCGTTCTTGATCGCGCGGCGAGAGCCGGTGGCCGGCGCGGCGAGGAGCGTGGTTCATGGACGAGGAGCCGACGATCGAGGCGGCCGCATGCGGCTGCTGATGCTCGGCAGGTCGGTCCTGCCAAGCCGCTCGTCGCGATGGCGTGGGGCTCGGACGTGCTGCGCGCCGACCGCCTCAAGCGGGCGGCCGACCGCGGTGGCGCTGAACCGCGCCGCATCCGCCATGGCCGACTCCCAAGCGCTCCTCGAGGCGATGGTCGACCTACACGCGGCACGCAGGTCGGGTCAGGAGATCTTGACTAGATTAGCTTTGCGAGCGTAGGCTGGGTCGATGCGCCGCTTGTCCAACGGGCGCAGGGGGCGTGCGCTGTCGCCACTAGTCCGACTCTGCGTTGTTGCCGTGCTATGCATGCCGGGCCTTGCGGGATGCCCGGCCGACACGTCGGCGGGCGGCGACGGGTCCGTGGTGAGTAGCGCCGCAGCCGCTGGTCCAGCGGCTGCTGTCGCGACCGCGACGCCCGCGAAGGAGACCCTCTGGTCCCAGTCTGCGGCCGAGGCCGCGTTCTGCGACACGCTGCCGACCTGGAGCGGCACGGGGCGGACGATTCCCGTCTCCCCCGGCCACAGCATCCAGCCGGCGGTCAACTCGGCGTCTGCCGGCGACACGGTGGAGCTTGCGGACGGCGACTACGGTAAGCAGTCGGTCAGCGTGACGAAGGCGATCCGGCTGAAGGCGCAGACGCCGGGCGGCGCGCGGCTATGGGGCACCAGGCCCTCCTCAGCCAACAGTGGCGGCTCAGGCACTGCGGTCTCCGTCAGCGGCGGCGGCATGATGATCGACGGCCTCGACATCCGTTACTACGGCACCGGGATCGGTGGCTCGGGCGTCGGCCCCATCACGATCCAGCGCAACCGGATCGAGAGCAACATCGACCAGGGCGTCTCCATCTACGACGCCATCCGGCCCGTGGTCCAATGCAACGACGTCCGCGACCCGTATCTGCCCAACGACTCGGCCGCCCAGAGCCCCACCAGTAACCCGGGCTTCGACGACGCGCAGATGGACTATGGCGTGCAGATCTACGGGGCCGCCGATCCGGTCGTCAACCACAACTACTTCTTCGGGGTCTTCAACGAAACGGTGTCGTTCAAGGAGGGCAACCGCAACCCGACTGCCTCCTACAACACGTTCGAGGGAAGCCGCTACTCGGGCCTCTTCTTCGGCCAGAACGGCATCATCCACGGGCCCTTCCCCTACTCGGGTCTGCCGTCGGACGTGGACAATGGCCGCATTACGGCCGAGTTCAACGTCTTCCGCGAGGGGCGCGACGCCAGGGGCGTCTATTACATGCGGACGCCGATCCGCGTGTGGCACGTCCGCGCGCACCCGCTCACATTGAACGGGAACGTCGTCGAGGTCGGGAACCAAGGCATCCTGCTTGAATGCGGCAGGGGTCCCATCTCCAGCACCTCGGGCTGCGGCGAGGGCAACTACACGCTGACCAACAACACGGTCGGCGGCGCGGTCATGTTCAACGACTCGCGCGTGCAGGTAAATACGACGGCCTGCATCCTGACCGGGCCGATCTCCTCGACGGGGATCACGGCCTCCAGCAGCAACCTCAAGTGCATCAACGCGCCAGCCGTCAAGAGCGGGCCGCAGCCGGTGACCCTGACCGGCACGCAGACGGCGAACGATCCGGTGCCTGGGATGCGGATGGGTCCGCTGCCTCAGTACGACCCCGACCTCTCCTACGGTGGCGGCTCCCCTACGCCGACTCCTACCGCGACGCCGACTCCCACTGCGACGCCGACGCCCACCGCTACGCCGACTCGCATCGCTAGGCCGACGCGCACTCCCACTGCACCAGCGCGCGCCGTCATGCCGCGCGAGACCGCCCTGCTGGGCGTCACTGCCGGGCGTGGGTTCGCCGAGGCGACCGTGCGCATCACGCGACGCTCGGTGATCAGGGGCCTGCTGCTGCGCCGCCAGACTCGCGCCGTCGGCACCAAGCGCGTCGTGGGTAGGGCCGGGACACACGTCGTCAGGGTGTCGCTCGAGCGGAAGATCAGGCGACAGCTTCGGCGCCGTGGCTTGGAGCGCGTCATGCTCACGCTGCGGATCGCGGTCGTCGCACGGAGCGCGGCGACGCACGTCTTCAGGTACCGGGTGCGCGTCCGCGTGTAGCCCGAGTGGCGCCGTCGCGACCGAGGACCGCTCCGGGCGCGCCCAGCGGCGCCGGCGATCGCGATCACGCGATGTCGAGCGCGGCCATGGCGAGCAACGCTACCGGCGTTGGCCCCGCAGCGGCAATAGCAGCCAGGCGACACCGATCCCGATTGCCCCGCCGAGGCTGCCGAAGAAGATGTCGAGTGCCGAGTCGCGGCGGTTCGGGATCAGCGAGGTCTCGAAGGTCAGGTCTCCGAGGTACTCGCCGAGCTCCCAGACGACCGTGAGCGTGCCGACGCCGGCCACTGCGACGAGCGCCCATAATGGCCAGCCGAGGCGGACGCGCAGGAACTCGGCCAGGACCCATCCCATGAGCGCTCCACCACCGAGGTGAGCGAGAGTGCTGGTCTGCCACGAGCTCAGCGGCGGCGCGCTCCAGACCATCAAGAGGATCACGACCAGGCCGAGCGCCAGCGGCACCAGCGCCCGGCCCGAGAAGCCGACCCCGCGTGCGGTCAGCAGCCCTGCGAAGCAGAGGCCGCACATGATCACTGCCGCCCCGTTTCTATCGACCACGAACGCGAGGGTGAGCAGCGCCAGCCCGCCGAGGGCGAAGGCGAAGGAATCGATGTGAAAGCGGCTGGCTTCCATCAGCCGAAGTGTAGGCGGGGGCGTGCCTAGACGGTATGGGGCGGTGTCTTCGCCGCCGGTGTAGGTGAGAGCGTCGACGCTCCCGCGCATCGTGTGGCGCGGGCTGGTTACCGCATCGATGGAAAGGGAGCGTCGACGTGACAGACGGTATCTGCTTCGCCGGGCTGGATGTCACGCCCGCAAGACGGCGGCGGCGGCGGTGCAACTCGGGTCGGGTGAGGTCTTCAAGGCGCGGTTGGCGGGGTCGCCGGCGGCGGCGATCGAGTGGCTGCAGACGCTGCCGGGCGAGGTGCGCGCGGTCTATGAGGCGGGGCCGACGGGCTTCGGGCTGGCGCGGGCGGGCGGGGCGGCGGGGATCGACGTAATGGTCTGCTCGCCCGGCGCGATTCCGCGTCAGCCCGGGGATCGGATCAAGACCGACACGCGTGACGCGCTCAAGCTCGCCCGGTTGCACGCGGCCGGGCAGTTGCGCCCGGTCGTCGTCCCGGCCGTCGAGCTTGAGGCGCTGCGCGACCTCGTCCGCGCGCGGGAGGACCTGCGCGGCGATCTGATGCGCGCGGCACCGGATCTCCAAGCTGCTGCTGCGCCACGGCCACGTGTTCGACGGGCCCGGGGAGACGTGGTCGACACGGCACCTGCAGTGGCTGAGCACGCGACGTTTCGCCCAGCCGCTGACCGAAACGGTGTTCGGCGAGTATCTCGCGCATCACGAGGTGTTGCTCGCTCGCCGCGAGCGCCTGGACCGCCTGATCGCAGAGCAGGCCGTTCAGGGGCCGTGGGCGCCGACCGTCGCCCGGTTGGGCTGCCTGCGCGGCGTCGACACGCTGACCGCGGTCGGCCTGATCGCCGAGATCGGCGACATCAGCGCCTTCAAGCATCCCAAGCAGCTGGCCAGCTACCTCGGGCTGGTTCCGTCTGAGCACTCCTCGGGAACCAAGCGCCGCCAGGGCGCGATCACCAAGGCCGGCTCAAGCCATGCCCGCCGGCTGTTGATCGAAGCGGCCTGGCACTACCGCCGCCCCGCCGCGCGTGTCGCTGACGCTCAAGCGCCGCCAAGCCGGCCAGCCGCCCGCTGCGATCGACGCCGCCTGGCGCGCCCAGAACCGGCTGCATCGCCGCTGGGCGCACCTCGACGCGCAGCGCGGCAAGAAGCGCACGACGGTCGCGGTCGCCGTCGCCCGCGAACTCGCGTGCTTCGTCTGGGAGATCGCCCACCAACCCGACTGACCCAGACACCGACACCCCGTTCGAGGTGGGGGTGGCGGCCGGCGCGCGCCACACGGGACCCGCGATCCCGCTATGAGCACCAGCCCCGGCTGGCGCGCTCGATCCTAGACCGCGGCCCCGGCGCAGCGCAGAACCGTCATGAGGTAGCCAGCCCTCGCATATCAGCCTGAAGCGCCCTCGCCGCCCCCGGCCGCCACCCGCACCCCGAACTACAGCCGACCACTCAGCGCCAACGCGCCAGCTCACCCCTCCCCGCTTGACAAACCTCACCCCATATCAGCGGGCGACGTCGAGCGCGAACTGCAGGTCGCTGTTGCGCTGGTCCTGGCGCCCCCATTGGTCCCATCCGACCCAGCCGCTGCCGTCGGTGAACTGCGCGTAGCCGCCGTCGAGCATGGTGGAGCGATCGAAGCCGAACTCCGTTCCCTTGCGCACCGGGAACACCCGGTACGCGGACGCTGACGCCGCGGACACGGTGAGGGCGAGGTCGGTGTCCGGCGCCGGCGAGGTGGGCGAGGCGAAGCGGGCGCGCACCCACCCGGGGCGCGTCGTCGGCACCTTGCCCGGCGCCACAGCCGCCGATGCGAGCACCTTGCCGCCGGGACGCTCGATGCGCAGCACGAGCGGAGCGCTCGTGCCGCGCGAGCGGCGCACCCGTAGCCAGGCGCCTCTGATGCGGGTCGTCCTACCGCCCGGGGTCCGAAGCAGCTGGCGCGCCATCGCCTTTCCCCCAACCGGCTTCGCTGTCTCGCCCCACACCTCCATGTAGCCGAGTCCGGCGTGCTGGCCACGGCGGCTTCCGACCACGTCGACGATCGGCACATAGTGCTCGGGCCCCTCGCCGCGAGGATGCCATCGGATCTGACCGCCGCGGCCCCGGGGAGACCCCGCGAGCACGGCGAGGCCATCCGGAACAGCAGGCGCAGGGCCGGAGCGCGACTCCGAGAAGAGGGCGTTGATCGAGACGTAGTTGCGCTCAGGCTCACGATCGACGTTGGTGAAGACGACGTGGTACAGGCGCCCGGCGGCAACGCGCCCCGGCCTGTTGAAGTGCACGAGGGGCCAGAACCCGTGGGCCCCGGGTTTGAGCGCGGCCGTGGCGAGCGGCCGGCCGCGCGGGATGTGCCGCCGCCCGCCGGAGTCGTTGTGGAGGGCGACGCGCAGGGTTCCGCCGGTGCCGCCGCTGTAGCCCGTCCGGCCGCGGACGTTGCGGATGATGTAGAAGCGCACGGCCGCCACTGAGCCCGTCCACGTGGCCCGGAAGCGGAACGCCAGCGCCGTCCGTCCCGGCCCGCCGATGTGCGAGTTGCCGAGAGCGTCCGCCTGGACAAACGAACCGAGCCGCTGACGCCCCGCCGGCTCGCGCCCGTCGCGGTGCGTGCCATCGGAGGCGAGCGCGATGGCGGCGGCCAGAACGCACGTGGCCGCCACGGCCCCCAGCGCTCCAAGATGGCTCATTCCCAGCTACCAAGCGGTCGGGCCGCCCTGCTCATGACAACCAGCCTAACGACGCCTCACACGATGCGATCCACCGAGGCCTCGAGCAGCTCCTCGATCGCGCACAGCTCGCGCCCGTCGAGCGCCACGTCCGTCGGGAGGTTGACGATCTCGGATGCGACTCGCTCGGCCACCGGATTCGCCCCCCAGCGATATCCCCACGCGCTCAGGTCGCCGCTGATCGGATATAGCGGCGAGTCAAACCAGTCGCCGAGATCGAGCCCGCGGCGTGCCGCCTCCTCCAGGAACGCGTCGCGCTCACGGACGCGCAGCGGATAGCGCAGGAACGCATGGCGGGCGGAGTCCGGCTCGTGGGCGGCTGTCCGCCCATGCGTCGCCAACCATGCCGAGTAGCGCTCGGCGATCGCGCGTCGCCGGCGCAACCTGGCGTCGAGGGTGGTCAGTCGCCTGCTACCCAGGCGGGCCTGGAACGCCGACATGCGCGTGAGGTAGGAGCCGGGCATCGCCGACCCCTTGAGCTCGCCCTGGCTCGAGGAGCCGGGAACGAGGCCGGCGCGACTCGCCGCGCGGTAGACGGCACGGCCGGTCCGAAGGGTGCGCGGCGTCGCCATCCACTCCCGCGCGAGGAGCATCGTTCCCAGCAGCACGCGTTCCCGGACGGTCGGCTCCGCGGCCGTGCGCTCGAGCGCACGGAGCTCTCGCGCGAGTTGCGGATCCGTCGTGACCGCGATGCCGCCGAGGCCGGTGGAGATCGGCTTGCTCCACTGCGTGGAGTAGAACGCGGCGTGGGACGCGGCGCCGTTGGGCCGGCCCCTGTAGGTCCCTCCGAGGCCGTGTGTGCAGTCGTCGATCACCACTGCTCCGTGTGCCGCCGCGACGGCCGAGAGGGCGTCCAGGTCGGACGACAGGCCGAAGGTGTTCTGGGCGAGGACGGCCCGCGTCCGCGGGCCGATGGCGGTCGCCACCGCCGCCGGATCGGCCGTGTAGGTGCGCTCGTCGATGTCGACGTAGACCGGCGCGGCGCCGGTGTAGAGGATCGCGTTCGGCACGGCGACGCAGGTGAACGCGGGCACGATTACCTCATCGCCGGGGCCGATGCCGAGCGATCGCAGGATCGCGTACAGCGCGACCCTGCCTCTCCAGAACAGCGTGACGTGGTCGGGCGGCACGCCGATCAGGTCGCCCGTGGCGCGGCGGAGCTCGTCGGAGGAAGTCACCGCGCGCCGTCCAGCAGGATCTCGACGAGCTCGTCGGCGAGTCGCCGGTAGTCATGGTGACGCTCGACATAGGCACGCGCGTTTTCGCCGAGCCGCGCCCGCTCGGCCGCCGGGCGGGCCGCCAGCGAGCGGATCGCCGCCGCCAGCGCCGCCGGGTCTTCGGGCGGCACGGTCAGGCCGCACTCGGCTTCCTCGACCGGCTGGTTGGCCGCATCCGCGGCGAACAGGACCGGTCGCCTCGCCGCCATGTACTCGTAGAGCTTGTTCGGCGAGACGCCGAACCTGTAGAGCGAGCTGCGCCGGTAGCCGACGTAGCAGGCGTCGAACAGCCCGATCGCGTCGGCGACGTGCTCCTTGGGTACCGGTCCGGCGAAGGCGACGTTCGGCACGTCCGCGGCGCGCGCCATCAGCTCGTCTCGCAGCCCCCCGTGGCCCACGACGACCACCTGGGCCTCGTCCGCCGTGAGCAGGCGTGCGGCGTCGATCAGCGTCTCGAGGACGTTGGCGGTCCCGAGCGTGCCGACGAACCCCACCGTGAACACGCCCGGCCGGACCGCGTCGCAGACGGCGCTCGGCGCTGCGTGGGCCGTCCGCGAGTCCGTGAGGTCGATGCCGTTGGGCAGGTACCGGAACTTCCGGCGCTCCATGCCGCGCGAGACCATGTGGCCTTCTGCCGCCGGTAGGACGGAGACCACCGTGTCGGCGACCCGGTAGCCGTAGTCCTCCAGCCATTGCATGAGCACGACCAGCGGATGATGGCGCGACAGCCCCCCGAGCTCCCGAAGCGTCAGCGGCCAGATGTCGCGGATCTCGAATACCAGCCGCGCGCTCCATCGACGTGCCCAGCGTGCGGCCACCACGATGGGAAACAGCGAAGGAGACGACACCAGGATCGCGTCGGGCCGGGGCAGCCGATCGGTTGGCAGCCGCTCCAGCCGAAGGGCGAACGCGGCCATGTTGAGAACGCGTGCCAGGCTGATGGCGCGCTGGTAGCGCGGCACCGCCACCCAGCAGTAGGTCACCCCGTCGATGAGCTCGAGCGTGAACGGTCCCGACACCTGCGGGGGTCGCGTGAAGAGGTGCGAGTGGCTTCCCGAGATGACGATCACGCGATGGCCTCGCTCGGCCATCTGCCGCGCCAGGTAGTAGTGGCGGTACTCCATGCCATGTCGCGGGGAGCCGGTGTACTGGTTGATGATCCAGATCACGGACCGCGAGGGCTGCGCTTTCGTTGACGACACCCGGCCCGTGATTGTATGAGCGCATGGGTCCCGGCTATCCCGACCGGTTCATGGAGCTCTTCGAGATGCGGGGAGAGCCGACGACCGTCGTCGACGGAGCCATCTTCAAGCTCTACTCCGGCATGGTGGTTCCGTTCGGCCCTGCCGACGCGGACTACTCGCTGTCGCCCGAGGAGGCGTCGCGCGCGCTGAGATCGCTCGGGGGGATGCTGCTGCGCACCACGGGCGGGTTTCGGCCCGCCGGCGAGGTCTCGGAGTGGTATGCGGTCATCTGTCGCGCGTTCACGCCGATCGAGAGCGTCGGCTCGGCGAACACGAGGAGCAAGCTGAGGCGCGGGCTGCGCAACTGCGAAGCCCGGAGGATCTCGTGCGAGCAGCTGGCGCGATCGGGCTACGAGGCCTATCGGAAGGCGTTCGAAAGGTACGGTGGCTCGGACGTGCCCGACTCACGGTCTGCTTGGGAGGCGCAGGTGATGTCGAGCGAGGGCTTCGACGACATCGTGCACCACTGGGGGGTCCTGTGTGACGGCCGGCTAGCCGGCTTCAGCTCCAACTACGTCTTCGGGGACACGGAGGTCGCGTACTCCACGCTGAAGTTCCATCCCGATCACCTCAGGAAGTACGGGTCGTACGCCCTCTTCCACAGGATGAACGAGCACTACCTGGGCGAGCGTAGGGTGGCCTATGCCAACGCTGGCTTCCGGTCGATCCTCCACGGCACCGAGCTGCAGGACTTTCTCGAGCACAACTTCTCCTTCGAGAAGTCCTACACGGGCATCGAGGCCTTCTACCGCCTGCCGTACCGCGTGTTCCTGGGCGCGACCTTCCCGTTTCGCAACCTCATCGGGAAGATCGATGATCGCGTACGCGCCATGTACGAGCTCGAGCGCGTCGTCCGCGCCGCACGGATCCCGTCCTAAGGATGTCCGGGCGACGGGTCCCCAGCCCCGGGGCCGCTGACGAGGGCGTTGCGGAGTTCGAACCGCCCTCGATCGCCTCGGGCGGGCTCGAGGCGCTCCTGTTCCGGGCGACCGAGCTTGTCTCGCTGGTGCTCCTGGTCGTCTTCACCGCCCGGCTCCTGGGGCCGTCGGGGCGAGGTCTCTACGCCCTCGCATCCCTCAGCGTCGGTCTCTGCCAGGTCCCGTTCAGCTCCGTCTGGGTGGCCAACGCGGTCGAGTTGGCGCGCAAGCGCGCCACGCCACGCGAGCTCTTCGGAGTGTCGATGGTGGTCGCGCTGGGCGGCGGAACGGTCACATGCCTCGTCGCCTTCGCGATCTCGCCGCTGCTCGGCGATCGCTGGTGGGTGCTCGCCCTGCCGTCGCTGGTCACCCCGTTCGTGCTGCTGCGGGCCTATCAGGAGGGTCTCTGGACCGCGTTGGGGCACGTGCGAGCAGTCAACGTCCTCAGGCTCGGTCGCGCCTCCTTGCCGTTCCTGTTCATCACCCCTCCCCTGCTCGCCGGCGCGACGGCGCGAACCTCGATCGTGATCTGGGAGCTCGCGTTCGTGGCGCTGGCCGTCACGGCCTACTTCCCGCTGCGCGCCTTCGTGGGCGGCCCGAGACTGCCTCACGACCGCGGGCTCTATCGCCGGGTGGTGACCTACGGGCTCACGCTCTCGGGCTTCAGGGTCGTGCAGCTGCTCAACGAGCGCATCGGCCTCATCGCGCTGGCGGTGTTCTCGACCAACGCGGCCGTCGGCGTCTTCTCGATCGCGATCGCCGCGACCGATGTCCTGCTGCTGTCGACAGAAGCGCTGGCGCTCAGCACGTTCCGGCGCATCGGCAGCGAAACGCGTGAGGTCTCCGCCGCGCTGACCGTCCGGACGATCCGCCACTGCATCCTGCTCGCCGCGGCGGCGAGCGTGCTCGTCACCCCGCTGGCGTACCTCACGCTCCCGTGGATCCTCGGCCCCGGCTACGGCGAGGTACCGCTGCTGCTGCTCCTGCTCCTGTCGAACGTCCTGTGCGTGGCGGCCATCACGCCGCTGTACACCTTCTTCCAGGTCCAAACCGAGAAGCCCGTGGCGATGCTCGGAGTGACGGGCTCGGCACTGGTCGCGAGCGCGGCTCTGAACGTCGCCCTCGTTCCGCACTGGGGCGCGCGGGGCGCTGCCGTCGCCGCGTCGCTGGGCGGGATCGTGGCGGCGGTCGTGGCCTTTCGCGCCTTCGTGGCCGGGTCGCAGACACGGTTGCGTGAGCTCCGGCCGGGGCGCCAGGAGCTGATGGACTACGTCGCGCTGGTGACCTCCTACACCGGACGCCGAACGCGATGACGACTTCCCGGGGCAGCGGGGACCCGTTGGCTCTCGTGATGGGAGACGTCGACCTGGTCCGGGCTCTCGGCATTGCGGGCATCTCCGCCGCCTTCCTCGGCTCGGCCAACGATCCCGCCCGCTTCTCGCGCCACGTTCGGGTATCGCTGCCGTGGACCGATCCTTGGGAGCGCCAGGAGGCGATGGTCGCCGCGCTGCTGGCGTTCGCGAGCTCGCGGGCGCAGGCGCCGGTCCTCTTCCCGCAGACGGACGCGTCGCTGCTCCTGGCCTCGCGACACCGCGACCGGCTTCGCGACGGGTTCCGGTTGACCCTGGCCGACGCGAATCTGGTCGAGCAGCTGGTGGACAAGGGCCGCTTCCAGGCCCTGGCCGCTCGTCACGAGCTGCCGGTTCCCCGCGCCCAGCGCCTCGATCCGGCCCCGGGTCAACCGCCGCCCGCCCTCGATGTGCCCTTCCCACTCGTGATCAAGCCGCTCGTGCGGACACCGGGCTGGAGGCGCCTCGCGGGCGGCGCTAAGGCGCTCCACGTGCCGGGAGGCGAGGAATTCGTCGCGATCTGGCGCCGGCTCGTCGACCTCGAGTCGGCGATCCTGGCCCAGGAGCTCATACGCGGACCGGAGGGCAGCATCGAGAGCTTTCATGCCTACGTCGACGAGTCGGGCGCGATCCCCGGCGAGTTCACCGGTCGCAAGATCCGCACCCTGCCCCCACGCTACGGGCACAGCACGGCCGTCGAGATCACGTTCCTGCCCGACGTCGCCGAACTGGGGCGCGACGTGCTAGCCCGGCTTGGCCTGCGCGGCGTCGCCAAGCTGGACTTCAAGCGTGACGAGCGCGGCCGGCTTCATCTCCTCGAGATCAATCCCAGGTTCAACCTCTGGCACTACCCCGGAGCAGTGGCCGGCGTGAACCTCCCCGCGCTCGTGTATGCCGATCTCACCGCGCGTCAGCGTCCACCAGCCGCGCTCGTGCCTCGGCGGGTGATGTGGTGCGACCCGCTGCCGGACCTGCGAGCGGCGTACGCCGCGGGAACCTCACCGCTTCGATGGCTGCGCTGGGCACGCGGATGCCGGGCGGTGTGCGGGCTGGCATGGGAGGACCCGCTCCCGTTCGTGCGTGGCATGCTCTGGCCGTCGGTGCGGCGCCGGCTGGTTCCTCATCCCCTCGGCGGTCGCCATCGCGCCGCGAGCTGACGCCAACCGGACCGGGCCGTCAAGGCCAAGCGGACGGCCGGGCCGATCCGGGTCACGCTGAGATACGGCGTCTGGTGGCCTCCGAAGGCCCGGAAGAACCGCTCCACCGGCTGGAGCATCGAGCCGTGGAAGTCGAATACGTCGGTGACCTCACGCGAGCGCGTGATCGCCTCCCACATCAGCAGGCTGCTTGCGCCGCTCGCGCGCAGACGCGGTTCAGCGCCCGCCAGCAGGTAGTAGGCGCCGCGCTGGTCCCACACCACCCACGCCACGGCGTGGACCTGGCCGGCGTCGTCACGCGCGAAGAGCATGGCGCCTGCCCCGCGGCGCGCGCATGCCGACTCCAGGCGCTCGAGCTCGGCCAGCGAGTGCGGAGTCGGGATCCGCTGCCGGGCGTAGGTCTGCGACAGGACGTGGTGGAACTGATCGACACCGAGGTCGTCCACGACCTCCACGCGCTTGCGCGCCTTGCGGATCTCCCGGCGGACGTTGTCGCGTAGGCCGTTCCAGAGCGCGTCCGTCGAGCGCACGTCCTGCAGCCGGGAGGTGTAACGAACCTCGAGCCGATACCCGGCCCAGTGGAAGGGCAGCGCGTTGAGCATCAAAGGCGAGAACTGCTGTGAGAAGGCCCGGGCCGGCGGGAGCGCCGCCTCGAGCTGAGCGAGGAGCTCGTGCTCCCGGGCGAGGGCGCGCGACGGCTTAGCGCTCGAGGGCTCCACCCAGGGGCCGAGCGTATGGGTCAAGCTCGACTGAGTCAGGATCCGCAGCCCACGTCCGCCTCGCACGACGTAGGGCAGCCGCGCGACGATCCGCCCGTCGTGCTCACAGGTCACCTCGGCCCATTGGCCGGGTGCAACTGCGTCGAGCCACCACGGCTGCTGGAAGATCGCGTTCGCGCATCTGGTCTCCCCGGGGGTCAGTGGCAGAGAGATCTGCATTGGGGCAGGCTCAGGTCGCTGATCCGTCGCCCGGAGTCGCGGCGAATGCCTCGCTGCACCCGCCCGAAAGTAGGTAGTGGTCGGCGAGAATTTTGTGCGAGCTCAAATGCAGCCTTCGGTCGAGCGCAGTGTCGCAGGGTCAGAGCACCACGGTGATCGTCGGATCGCTACCCCGTCGAAGCGCTGATAGCCCTGGTCCGCGAGCGGCGTGCGGAGGTCGGCTCATCGCACGCGCGACCGGTGAAGCCTCTGTTGGAGTGAACCGACCGCTGCGCGGTCCAATGAGACCGCTCGCCGGACAGGGAACCGTCGCAGCGACCACGCGGGTCGATCCGCCTGGAGCCCTACTCCTGTTGCTGCCCAGTCGAGTTGTCTGACGCTGAGCACGAGCAGTTGGAGGCGTCGCCGCGGCGTCCGTGGAGCGCGCAAGCGCTCGCGCGCCGCTCACGGATCGTGCTGGCCGCGGCCGAGGGACTGAAGAACACCGAGACCGCGCAGCACCTGGCGTGACCCGGCCGATGGTCACCAAGTGTCACTGGCGTGTGTCGCTCGCGCGGCGTCGGACGACGATGGCGCCATCGGGCGGTGTCACGGCTCGACGGGCTCGCGGACGGCGATGCCGCCGGCGACGACCAGCCAGGCGATCGCCAGCATCCCCCAGAAGTCGCGGTTGTCGTTGATGCTCCCCGAGACCTGCACGGCCAGCAGGTTGAAGAAGAAGACGGCCAGAAGGATGTAGACGAGCCCCTGCTCGCGCCCCGTGGCGGGCAGGCGCCAGGCGAGCCGGTACAGGCCCACGAGCGCGATGAGGATTGCCGCCGCCACGGTGACCGTTGCCACGAGGCCGAGTTCGGACGAGAGCTCGAGGAACAGGTTGTGCGGCCATCTCGCCGTACTGACCGTGCTGAACGCGCCCGCCCCGCCACCACGGATCGGATGGCTTTCGATGATCTGGAAGGCGTCCTGGACGAGGAAGTAGCGGTCGTCCTCGCGGAACGCCGCGACCGGGTCGCGAGCAGCGGAGGACAGGCGTTCGCCGGAGGCGGCCGGCAGTGAGACGAAGGGCACCACGGCGAGGCTGACGGCGGCGACGGCGAGCACCGGCGCGACCTTGCGCGGCACGCGCAGGAGCCACGCCGCCAGCGTGAGCGCGAGCGCGAGGACAAGGGCAAGGATCGGGCCCCGCGAGCCCACCGCCGCGGCGATCGCGATGAAGCCCGCCGCCAGCGCGGCCGGCGGCAAGCGCCGTCGCGACCGGCCGACCGCGCCGAGCAGGAGGATGAGCGCGGCCGTGCAGAGCAGCCGCGAGGTGCCGATCGTGTTGTCACCGGCGAGCCGCCCGGTCTGACCCGAGGGATGCGTCAGCGCGAGGATCGCGACCGGGACGGCGACGACGACGATCCACGTGAAGAAGCGCCGGAGGTCGTCCACGCGATCGAACAGGAAGAAGGGCGCACCGATGGCCAGCATGGTCACCGTCAGGAACGTCGTCGTCTTCTCGCCGCCATACGCGGGCGCCGGGGTCCATGCAAGGCTCACCGTCAGGCTGAGGGCGACGATCGTGATCGTGAGGGCGAAGCCGAAGGGGACCGGGCGGACCCTGCCGGTGGCCAGGCGCATGGCGCAGACCGTGGCGAGGAGCACACCGAGGGCGAGGGTGGCATCCACCGGGAGAGACTTGACGAACGCCTGCTCCTTGAAGAGCCCGACGTCGAGGAACAACGCGAGCAGGGCGAGCGGCTCGCGCAGGAAGAACAGCACGACCACAAGGACGAGCGGGATCGCCAGGGCGATCGGCCCGACCGTCACCGCAGCGATCGCGGCGACGGCGGCTGCTGCGAACCCGACGATCGCCGCGCCGCGATCGATGCCGGCCGGGGCGGTCACCTGCGATGCCATCACCCGTGAGCTCAGCGGGTCAGCGTGGACGGCGAGGATGATCGCCACGCCGAGCAGGGCGAGCAGGGCGAGCCAAAGGTCGATGCCCTGCGAGGTGCGCCCGGCCGGCTCGCGCACTGGTGTGCCCGCCGCCTGGGTGGCCGTGCTTGCGGCACTCGCCGCGGCGGCGACCTTCGTCATCGTCCGGCGCAGGTCGGCGTCGGCGGCGGTGACGGCGCGGCCGGCGTCGGCGTAGAGCCGCGGGGAGCGGGCGCGCGCGGCGCTCGCGAGCGTCGCATACGCGGTGGCTGTCGCGGTGAGGGCGCCGACGGTGGCGGTCGGCAGGCCGTCGCCCTTGGTGGTGAGCGGGGCGAGGGCGGCACCGGCGGCGTTGTGTGCGCGGGTGAGCCCGTCGGCGGCGGCCGCCTGGCCGGTCGATCGCGTCGCGGCGTCGAGCTCGCGCACGCCTTTGGTGCGGGCGGCGTCGAGGTGGGTCGCGGCTGCCGGCAGGCGGCTGTGGAAGGCGGCGCTCGTCCCGGGCTCGAGCGCGTGCGAGCGCGGCACCGTGACCGCGGACGCGAGCGCCTCGCAGCCGCCGGCATCGATCGGGCTCAGGCAGGCGACGGTGGCGATCCCCGTGGTGGTAGGGGCGGCGTAGAGGACGTTCACCGAGCCGTCGTCCTGCGGGAAGCGGTAGCGCCAGGCGTCGTGCCCGGACCCGAGCCGCACCATGTCGGGCCGCTCCGGCGCGCTCTTGAGCGTCTGCAGGAAGGCGGCCGGGAGCAGCGTGGGCGAGGTTGCAGGCAGCCGCTCGACAGCGGCGCGCAGGTCCTCGCCGGTGTTGCGCAGGCCGAGCGGGCGGTTGAAGCCGGGGATGGTCGCGGCGTCGCCGCGCGCCCAGCCGCCGGGGACCTGCACGCGCAAGCCGTCGTGGGCGATCGTCTGCGGCGCCGTCGCGGAACGCAGAGCGGGCGCGCCGCCGCCGAAGGCTCCGCCGAGGAGCAGGCCGGCGATCGCTCCGGCGATCGCTGCGGCGACGACGAGCACGGAGACCGTCGCGACCGGTAGCCGGCCCTGCGGGAGCAGGCGGGACCCTGCGTGTGTGCTCGAAACCCTTATGGCTCGCCGGTGCTGTCGAACTCGCCTGAGTCCGGCGGCGTGGAGGTCGGGGGCGGCGTGGGCTTCGGCGTGGGTACGGGCTTCGGGGCCACGCGCGGCGGAGCGGGCGGGATGTAGGGCGGGGTGGCGGTCGGCGTCGGGCTCATCGTCGCGGCGGGCATGACCGGCGTCGGGGTGACCGTGGGCGCCGCCTGCACGACCCTGCGCACGGAGGGCTTCCTCTTGCGGGCGGCGTCGCGCAGCGCGGGGACCTTCCTGGCCGCCGCCAGCGACAGGGCGACTCTTGGCCCCGGCGCGTTCGTGACGAACCCGCGGGCGCTCTGCTTCGCCGCCGGCTTGGCAGCGGACGAGCCGCCGCTCAGCAGCGCCTGGGTCGCGAACGCCAGGCCGAACGCGAGCGCGACCAGGAGCAGGGTGGAGCGGAGGCTCAGCCCGTCGGGCATCTCACCGGCCGGGTGCTCCCCGACATCAGGCAGCGGTCGGCGCGCAGGGGCGCCTTGCCTCGGCGGGTCTTCACGCGCGTGTACTTGCCGATCTTCTCCGGCTGCGTCGCGCGGATCTCGATCGTCGCGCGCGGGCGGTAGCTGCGCTGCAGCTCACGCACCCGGACCAGCTTCACGGCGATGGCCTTGCGGCGGTAGGGGCAGCCGCGTCCCTCACAGCTCACCCGGATGCGGGCGCCACCGGGGGCGTTGATCGTGACGCGCGTGAGCTTCGTGCGCCTGCGGGTGAAGCGGCCCGAGATCCGCACGACCGGGAAGGGATCGATGAACGAGAGATCCGTGTCCGGTGCGGGTGTCGTGCCCGGCCCCGTCGGGCTGCCGGACGTGAAGGTGCCCTGCCCGGGCCCCGTCGACGTCAGGCTGACGCAGGTCCCACCCGGGTTGACGGTGGACTCGGCGTACACATCCTCGGCGATGACGGCGGTGGGTCCGGAGACGTCGGACGCGGGCAACTGGCCGGGTTCGGTGACCGTGAGTCGGACGCGCAGCGTGTACCCGACGTCGGGGTCGCGGACCGTGTAGCGACGGTCGCAGGAGCCGGAGATCGGCCTGCAGCCGGCTCCGGAGGCGTTGCAGCGCAGCCAGTCGTAGCCTGCCTTCGCGCCGGCGGGTGCCCAGTCACCCGTCGAGGCGGTCATCTCCGATCCACGTACGGCTTTGCCCGAGATCGTGGGTGCTCGGGTCACAGTCGCCCCGAAGCCGGGCGCCGCCGCGAGCGCGACGAGCGCGCTGGTGATCATGACGACGACCCGCGCCGGGCGTACGTACTTCTGTACCGCCAACTCGGCCATCAGGTGGATCTCCTTCGCGGTCGCAATGACGCTACCAGTTCGAACTCACGCCCCGACCGTGCTGCGAAACTCCTGCGATTTTTCGCCATCGTACTCACGAGGCTTCACCGGTCGCGCGCGCACATCTACTCAACGAAGTGGCACCAGTCATGTGTGCGAATCTACTAACAGAAGCTTCACCGATCGCGCGCGCACATCTACTCAAACGAGGTGGCACCGGTCGGTCCTGCGTTGACGCGAATCTACTCAAAGAGGCTTCACCGGGTCGCGCGCGCACATCTACTCAACGAGGTGGCCACTCGATCCCGCGTGTGAAACGCGCATCTACTCAAAGAAGCTTCACCGGTCGCGCGTGCACATCTACTCAAAGAGGTCGCACCGGTCCTGCGTTGATGCGCATCTACTCAAGAGGCTTCACGGTCGCCGTGCACATCTACCTCAACGTGGTGGCGGACCTGTGTGGCGTACATTAACGCAAAAAAGGTGTCACGGTTCTGCGTCAGAATTCTGCCCGGGTACCGGTGCCTGGTGTGCGCATCTACTCAAGAGGCTTCACCGGTCGCGCGCGCACATCTACGTTCATTAACGCAAAAAAGAGGTGACACCGGCTTTGCGTCAGAATTCTGCCCTTGGTGTGCACATCTACTCAACCGGACTTCACCGGTCACGCGTGGCCCATCTACTCAACGAGGTGGCACCGGTCCTGCGTGACGCGCATCTACTCAAAGAGGTCGCACCGGTTCTGCGGTGCGTACGTTAACGAAAAAAAGGTTGTCACATTAGCGCAAAAAAGGTGTCACTAGGCCCGCGTCAGAATTCTGCCTGCCCCCGCCACATCACTAAGAACCTTGCGGTCGCGCGCACGTATCACTATAGAGTTGCCGTTCACTTTGATCTTCCTCGACGCGACTGACCAAGGAGGGTCAGCCCTTGCCGGATTCGGCACCGCAACCGTGAGCAGTTCCGACGCTGACTTCCGGAAGCGCGTTTTTCGACGCGCGCTCCTCGCAGTTCTCTTCGGCCTCGCGCTCACGTGTGCTCTGGCTTCCAAGGCCGCGGCGGTCGGTTCTACGCCCACGGCCAGCGACACGACGGCGTGGGCTCCCTCCACCGGGAGTACGGTCACCGTCCCGATGACCGTCAGCGGCCCAGGGAGCGTAGTCAGCCCGGCCGCTCCCGAGCCCAGCCCCGGATCGCAGGGCCCGGCCGCTCCCGAGCCCAGCCCCGGATCGCAGGGCCCGGCCGCTCCCGAGCCCAGCCCCGGATCGCAGGGCCCGGCCGCCCCGGAGTCCAGCCCCGGATCGCAGGGCCCGGCCGCCCCGGAGTCCAGCCCCGGATCGCAGGGCCCGGCCACTCCAGAGCCCGCGCCGCGCGCCGAGCCGCAGAGCCCGGCCACTCCCGAGCCCACGCCCCACGCCGAGCCGCAGATCGCCCTCGCGACGGCGCCGACCGCGACCGACCCGGCTTCGATCGTGACGCAGACGGAGGCGGCGTCCCCGCCGGCCGCCCGCGCGGTCCGGCCCGCGCCGCGGCGACCCGCCACTCCCAGCGCGGCGGGCCCTCGGCCCGCGGCGGCCAGCCCACTGCCATTCGCCCTTCCGCCCTATGTGGACGTGTCGAGCCTTCCGGCGCTTGCTCCGAGCGCGAGTTCGCGAGGCCCCGCCGCGGCCGCCATCGACCCGACGAAGCGGCGCCGGGCGGACAAAGTCGACGTCGAGCAGGGGCCGCACGCTCCGCTCGGACCGCTTGACCGGACCTTCCAGGCGGCCAGCAGTGCCGCCCCGGGCGGCGTCGCCGCGCCCCTTCTGTTCTGGTGCAGCATCCTCCTGGGCCTCGCGGCCTATCGCCCTCAAACGCTCCGCCGTCACCGCGTCCGACAGCTCGCGCGACGGCTGGTCGGCTTCGCCTCCCTTCACGAGCAGCCTGGCTAACCCCTAGCAGCCTGGAGAACCCCTGTTCCGGGTTCTCTGCAACAGCCGGCGCCGGGCCCGTTGAGCGCCCGGGCACATCCGAGAGCGGTTGTGAAGGGAGACGCGAAGTGAGCACGCACGTGTTCGCCGACGGCAGCAGTGCAAGATCCATCAAAGCGGCCGCCCCGCGCGGCGGAGTGTCATGAGAGCGGTCATCCTGGCCGGCGGGCTGGGGACGCGGTTGCGCCCCTACACCACCGTCATCCCCAAGCCGCTCGTGCCGGTCGGCGACCGGCCGGTGCTCGAGCACATCATCCGCTCGCTGGCGCGATGCGGCGTCGACCAGATCGATCTGTGCGTGAGCCACCTCGGGCAGCTCATCTCCGTCTACCTGGCGAATGCCGATCTGCCGCGCGAGGTGCAGCTGACCTTCCACTGGGAGTCCGAGCCGCTCGGCACCGCGGGTGCCCTGGCGGTGGTGCCGGATCTCGAGGGCACGTTCATCGTCATGAACGGCGACGTGCTGACGACGCTCGACTACCGCGACTTGCTCGTCGTCCACCGCGAGCGGGACGCCGCCCTGACTGTCGCCATGCACAGCAAGCGCGTGGACATCGATCTCGGCGTCATCGAGTCCGAGGGCGGCCTGGTCGGCAACTACATCGAGAAGCCCACGCTGCGCTACCAGGTCAGCATGGGCATCTACGTCTACGACGAGCGGGCGCTCCGATTTCTCCCCGACGGCCCGTGCCAGTTCCCGGAGCTCGTCATGCGACTGCTGGCGGCGGGCGAGCGCGTCGCCGCCTGCGAGAGCGATGCCGACTGGTACGACATCGGCACCGTCGGTGAGTACGAGCGTGCCGCCGCCGACGTGGAGCGGTTCCCGGACAAGTACGGCATGGAGCCGCTGCTTTTCCCGCCGCGCGACGTGTCCCCGGCGTCGCAGACGCAGAACCGACGCAGCGATTCCGCCGCGCTGGCGAATGGCCGCAACGGAGCGAGGAGGCTGACGGGCGTGCGCCCGATACTGGAAGCCACTGCCCTGACGACGCGCGCCGAGCCGTTGCCGGACCGCCCGCGGCGTCGGCGTGGCGACGCGCTTCGCGCTGCCTTCAAGCGCATGTTCGATGTCGTCATCGCCGCGCTCGCGCTGGCAGTCCTCTCGCCCCTCCTCCTGCTGATCGCCCTGCTGGTCGTGCTGGACTCGCCCGGTCCCGTCTTCTACCGCGCCGAGCGAACGGGCTTCCGCGGCCGGCCTCTGCGCATGCTCAAGTTCCGCAAGATGCACCCGAACGCCCGGGGCGCCGCCCTTACCGTGGCGGGCGACGGCCGCCTGACGAGGCTGGGCGCGTGGTTGGTGCGCACCAAGCTCGACGAGCTTCCTCAGCTCTGGCACGTGCTTCGCGGCGAGATGAGCCTTGTCGGCCCGCGCCCGGAGTCGCCGAGCCACGTGGACCGCGTCCGGCTCGACTATCTGGAGATCCTCGAGGTCCGTCCCGGCCTCACCGGCTACACGCAGCTCGCGTTCGCCGAGGAGCCATGGATCCTGGATCCGGACGACCCGCAGGACCACTACCTCAATGCGCTGCTGCCTCAGAAGGTGGCGCTCGATCGTCTGTACGCGAGTCGCTTCGGCACGCGCCGCGACCTCAAGATCTTGATCGCGACGATCGCGACGGTGGTCTTCAGGCAGCCAGTGGCGGTCAATCGTACGAGCGGGGCGCTCACGCTCCGCCGGCGACCTGCGCGATCTGCAGAGCCGGAGTCGGCCGCGCGCCAAGAGGCGGCCCTGGCGGTCCCGGGCGGCGCTGCGTTGATGCCGGGCCCGGCGGTTGCCCCCGCGTCCGACGCTCCGGCGGAGCCCGGCTGACGGCGCGCGCAGCCGACGGCGGTGCGCGACGCGCGGGGGCGCCCAGCTGGAACGAATTCCGTCGCGCTAGCGCATGCCGATGCTGGACTGCAGGCGGCGAACGCGGCGCTTGGCCCCGCCGGCGACGTCTTGCCAACGCGACCGCGGGAGGTGACAGGACGTAGCGGGCAGGCCGCGCTCGCGCAGCGCCTGCCGGCAGCCGACCACGTCGTAGGAGAGCGCGTGGAAGGTCGCCTCCCTCGCCGCGAGGTCGAGCACCATGACGCGAGCGCGGACATCTCGGCTGCGCGATTGTCCGACCGCTCCGGGATTGAGCACCACCGGCTCGCCCGGCGGCAGCGTCACCGTGCCCGTCCGCCGTCGCAGCAGCGAGCCACGGCGCCGGCCGACGGCCATGGGGCGATGCGTGTGTCCGAGGATGAGGATCTCCGCCGCGGGTGCGACTCGCTCGAGGTCGTCGAGGCACGCGAGCGCCTGCGCCTGCGTCAGCACGTACTCCTCGGGATCGGTCACGGAGCCGTGGTGCAGCGCGACGTCCTGGACCGTCGCGCCGGTCGGCAGGTCGCCCAGCAGCGTTCGCACGTCGTCTTCGAGCACCTGGCGCGTCCAGCGGAGGCTGGCCTGGGCCAGCGGGATGCAGTTCTCGTCGCTCAACCGCTCGAGGGCGATGAGGTCGTGATTGCCGGCTACGCAGCGTATGGGGAGATCGACCACCCGTCGGACGCACTCGTTGGGTAGCGGGCCGTAGCCGACCAGGTCGCCCGCGCACAGGTAGCTGTCCACGTCCTGGGTGGAGAGGAACGCGAGGGCAGCGTCGAGCGCGTGCAGGTTGGCGTGCACGTCTGCGATGACCCCGTAGCGCATCAGACTGCGGCGACGCGTAGCCCTACCAGCTGGCGGCGGGGCCGGGTGCCAGGTCGCGGTCCTCGTCGGGTGCGACGTACGGGCGGGAGTCCACGGCGGAGTTGTTGAGGACGATGCCGAGAACCTCGGCCCGTGCGTTGACGAGCTGCTTCTTTGCGGCGAGTAGGTCCCGGCGGCGGGCACGTTCGCGGTCGACCACGAGAAGGACGCCGTCGGCCGCTGCCGCCACTGCCGAGGCATCGGCGACGGTGGACACCGGGACGGTGTCGGCCAGGACGTAGTCGGTGTCCAGTCGCAGCTGGTCGAACAGGAGTCGCAGTCGCTCCGTCGCAATCATGCCGGTGGGGAGCTGCCGATGAGTGCCGCCGGCCAGGAGCCGCAGGTGCGGGCCGGCGACCGTGCCCCTGATGCGCGCGGCCCGAATCTCAGCGTAAACCTGAGCGTGAGATTCCTTCCATCTACGCAACGTGGACTCGGAGACGTCGCGTCCCGCGGCCTTGAGCGAGCGAGCAGCGCGGCGAGCATTGCCTCTGACGCGCGCAAGCTCGACGAGGCCGGCGGTGATGTCGTCCTCGCTGTAGGTGCGTCTCCCGTGCCTCCGCACCTCCTCGTTCTCCGCCTCGGGATCGCGTTCGCGCGGGGGAGCCGGGCCGCCTCCGTCGGCCTCGTTCTGGGATTCGAGCAGCGCGGCGAGCACTCCGTCCTTCGCCTCGCCGGAGGCGTCGAAGTAGGTGTGCAGCTCCGGCTTACGCAGGTCGAGGTCGACCGCCATGACGTCGGCCTCGCTCAGCGCGAGCGACCGGGCGAGCCAGGCGACGACCGTGGTCTTGCCGTCGCCGGGGGTGGGGCTCGTCACCGCGATCACGAGGCCGCCGCCGGAGGAGCCCATGAGCTGGAGGTTTATGCGCAGGAACTCGAACGCCTCGAGGAAGGCGGGATCCTGGTTCGGGGCCCAGATGTGCCCGATTCGCCGGGAGCGACGGACGTCGGGGATGCGGCTCAGGATGGTCGCTCCCATGAGCTCGGCCAGCTCGTCCTCGTTGCTGATGCGGTCCTCGAAGCGGGCGAGCAACACCACCAGGAAGAGGGCGAGGATAAGCGCCACCGCGCCCGCGATGAGGGCGTTGCGCACGGGCTTGGGCGAGCTGCGCTGCTGCGGCGACGTTGCCCGCTCGACGAGCTGGACGCCGCCGGTCTGCGCCGCCTTGAGGACCTCCAGCTGAGCGATCCGGTCGCGGAGCGTCCGGGTCCGCTCGTCTTCGGCCGGCCGACCGGGCGCCGGCGCGGCGGCCAGCGTGGGCTTCAACGCGTCGATCGCACGCTGAACGTCGGCCTGCGCCGTCTGCCGGCGAAGCGCGACGATCTCCGTGGCGAACGCGTTGGCCACGGCGGCCGCCTGCTCTGGCGTGCTCCACTCGGCGGTCACGGTGACCACGTCGGACTGGCCCTTGGGCGTGATCGAAACCGCGTTTTTCAGCTCGTCCACCGTCGCCGGGCCTCGGACCCGCCGCTTGACGCCGGCCGCCACGGCGTCCTGCGAAGCGAGCGCGAGGTTCGTCGCCGCCGCCCTTACCGGTTCTACGCCGGTATCGGTAGAGCCGGCGGCGATGATCGCATCGACGTTCGTCGTGCGACCGAAGAGAAGGTCGGCCCCGGCCCGATAGCGGCTCGACTGGAAGAGCGATCCCACGAGCGCGAGAGCTGCGGCCGCGACCACGATCCCGACGATCAGCCAACGTCGAGCCCGCACCAGCGCAAGGAACCTCGGAAGATACGTGCCCAGATAAGCCGTCATCGCCATCGACAGCATAGGCGGCTGTCGCCGTACATTCGGGCCGTTGAACCGTGCACCTGGGCGGTGTGCGTCAAGCGAGCTGGGACCTGGGGAAGCCGAGGAGCGCCTTGCCGTAGACCGAGAAGCGCATGTCGCCCTCGATCGATGCCCTCTCGAGGCAAAATGGGCGCGTCCCGCGCGGCGAGAACCCGCGTATGCCAAGAGCGCACTGCAGGACGCCGGCCTGCACGAGCATCCGCTCGTGTGCGGCTGAGCAGCGCCGCCCGAAGGGATACGAGAAGGCGAGCGACGAGACTCCGAGCTCGGCGCTCAGCCGCCGCGCCGGCTCGACGATCTCGGCTCGCACCCCATCGTCGTCGAGGCGCGTGCAGTCCGGGTGCGTGTGCGTGTGCAGGCCGACGGCGTGGCCGTCGGCGATCCACCGCGCGAGGGCGTGCCTGGTGAAGTAGGGGCGGTGCTCGTCGAGGAAGTCGCTCAGTGGGGGCATGTCGCACGCCGCCCAGAGCGCGTCCACGAGCTCCTCCTTGCGCCCCATGTCCCATCGCATCGCGGCGCTCAGGAGCTCGGTCGCGTCCCGGATGCCGGGCGACGCGATGCTCTCCATCAGCCGGTTGTTGGCGGGGACGTAGGTCTCCTCAGGCCGCAGCGTCTGGATCGCGCTGAGCTTGTAGCGCCACATGAGCGCGCGGTTGTCGAGCATCGCGGTCACGACGAAGCTCGTCGCCTTGACGCCATGCGCGTTCAGGACCTCCAGCGCACCGCTTCGAACGAGGTCGAAGCCGTCGTCGAAGGTCACGGCCAGCATCCGGGAAGACCCGCTGCCGACCCTGTTGTCCTCCAGCACTTCCGACAGCGAGGCGAACTCGAAGTGCCGTCCCAGCGTCGTCAGGTGGTCGTCGAGTTGCTCCGGCGTGAACGCGGGCCCGAACGCTGCGTGGTGGTGAGCCGGCGGGCCGACGTGGTGGGCATAGACGATCTTCGTCCTGCCCTCGAGGGCTCGTCGGGTCAGCGGCGCGACGGGCCCCGAGAGCGCCAGGGCAGCGGCGGGGCGCCGCAGTGCGGCCCTCATAGGATCCCGGCGGCAAGGACTAGATCATGCTCAAGCACAAGATCCGCCACCTGACGTCTGTTCATAGCATCCGGGATCCGCGGATCTTCCACAAAGAGTGCAAGAGCCTGGCGCGTCTGGGCCACGACGTCGCGCTCATCGCCTGCCACGAGCGCGCCGAGGTCGTCGACGGGATCCGCATCGTGCCGATCGATCCGCCCAGGAGTCGCTTGGACCGCATGGTGCGCGTGGGCTGGCAGCTGTGTCGAGCGGCCGCGCGTGAACGGGCGGACGTCTACCACTTCCACGACCCGGAGCTCGTGTGGGTCGGGGTGCTCCTGAAGCTCGGCGGATCCAGTGTGATCTATGACGTCCACGAGGACGTGCCCAAGCAGATCATGAGCAAGCCTTGGATCCCCGGATGGGCCAGGCCGCTCGTCTCCAGGGCGGCGATGATCGCAGAGGGGCTCGCCGCGCAGATCGTGGACGGGATCGTGGCGGCCACGCCGTCCATCGCACGCAAGTTCCCCGCGGACAAGACGGTGGTGGTGCAGAACTTCCCCGAGGCGTCGTTCGCGCGCATCGACGCGGCCGGCACGCCGTTCATGGATCGATCCGACGCGTTCGTCTACACGGGGGGCCTCATGGAGGTCCAGGGCGTCCGCGAGATGGCCGAGGCCTTCGCCCTGCTCCCCGCAGGCATGACGGGCACCGTGGCCGGCACGTTCCACTCCCCGACGCTCGAGATGGAGATCAGCGCGATGCCGGGCTGGCAGCGTGTGCGCTTCCTGCGCCAGGTGTCGAGGGTCGAGGTCGTGCGCGTGATGGGCTATGCGCGGTGCGGCCTCGTCCTGAACCATCCAACCATCAACTACGTCGACGCGTACCCGACGAAGATGTTCGAGTACATGGCGCGTGGGCTTCCCGTCGTGTGCTCCAACTTCCCCCTATGGGTCGACATCGTAACCACGGCCGATTGCGGGATCGCGGTCGATCCCCGCAGCCCGCAGGCGATCGCGGACGCCATCCGACTGCTGGGCGATGACCCCACGCTCGCTCGTCGGCTGGGCGAGAACGGCCAGCGCGCCATCGCCGAGCGCTTCAACTGGGAGGCGGAGCTGAGCAAGCTCGAGGCTCTCTATCGGAAGGTCGCGTGACGATCCTCGTCGAGGCGCCCGCGGGTTACGAGCCCGAACGTCGCTACATCCTCGAGGTCGTCCTCTCTGACTGGCTAGGGCTGGACTGGCAGCTTCGCTCGGCCGATCGAGGCGATGTCCGGATCGCTCTCGCCGAGGAGCCCGACGGCCGGTGCGTCGTCCTACCCGACGTGCTGTTCGCGACCCGAAGTGAGGACTGGCTCACCCCCGGGTCGCTGCCCTCGGTGCGGATGGTGGAGGGGCTGCCCGTCCTCTACGGGTCGCCGCAGGCCGAGGTCGACGTGTTCGGCAGCGCGTTTTTCATGCTGACGCGCTACGAGGAGCTCGTGGTCGCCGATCGCGATCGATACGGGCGCTTCCCCGCGGCGTCCTCCATCGCCAGCCGGGCCGGCTTCCTCGACGTCCCGATCGTCGATGCGTATGTCGAGTTGCTCTGGGGCGCCCTGCAGCGCGCCTGGCCCGGACTGCGGCGCAGGCCGCGCGCGTTCGAGGTGACCCTCACCCACGACGTCGACGATCCGCTCGCGACGCTCGACCACGGCCCCCCGGACGTCCTCCGCCAGCTCGCAGGCGATCTCGTCAGGCGGCGGGATCCCCGGCTGGCAAGCCGACGGGTGCGGTCGCTGCTCGGTGATCGCCGGCTCGATCCGCACAACACCTTCGACTTCCTGATGGACGTCAGCGAGCGCCACGGCCTGCGCAGCGCGTTCTACTTCCTCGCCCATCGCGACGACCGGCCGCGCGACGGCACGTACCTGTTCGAGCATCCGTGGGTGCGGTCGTTGATCGGGCACATCGGCCGCCGCGGTCACGAGGTGGGCTTCCACCCGAGCTTCTCCACTTATCGCGACGCCGCGCGCACGCACGAGGAGTTCACGCGCCTGCTGCGCGTCGCCGAGGGCGAGGGCGTGCGTCAGGAGCGCTGGGGTGGTAGGCAGCACTTCCTGCGCTGGGCCAACCCCGACACGTGGCGCAACTGGGACGCGGCGGGGCTGAGCTACGACAGCACGCTCGGATACTCCGAGTCGGTCGGCTTCCGGACCGGAACGTGTCACCGCTATCGTGTGTTCGACCTCGTTCAGCGGCGTCCGCTTGACCTGTACGAGAGGCCGTTCCAGGTCATGGACGTGGCGCTGCTGTCGTCGATGTCGCTGTCCCGCGACGCCGCCCATGGCGTCGTCATGGACATCGCCTCCACGTGCCGGCGCTACGGCGGATCGCTCGGCATCCTCTGGCACAACAGCGGGCTGCTGCGAACCGACCGCGAGAAGCGCTGGTACGCGTCGCTCATCGCGGCGGTGAGTGCGCTCTAGAAATCCACGCCGCGCAGGCCGAGGATGCGGTGGACCGCGGCACCGAGCAGGGACCGAGCGCTCGTCGACGAGTAGACCGGCCTCACCTCGCCACCGAAGCCCCGTTTGAACTGGGCGATGCCGGCCGTCTTCTCGCTTCGCCCCGTCACGTCGACCCCGCCGAAGTCGTAGACGTCGTATCCGTGGTCCCTGAAGAGGCGGATGTCATGCCAGTGCAGGTATCTGTTCGCGCGGCCGATGAGGTTGCGGGCGCTGCTGTCCGCGGACTGCGCCAGCACCGAGGCCGAGTACAGCATGTAGCTGCGGGCGCGCGCCGCGACGTATGCGTGCTGCACGAGGACGGCCCCGTCCTCGTCGCTGGCGGTGGTGAGCACGAGGTTGCCCCGGTGCGCGAGCGCGTGCAGCCGTGGGCGGAACGCCGGCGACACCGATTGCGCCGACGCGAAGCGGTCGTAGAAGTCCGAGAACTCGTCGATCGTGCCACTGGAGGGTTGCACGGTGGCCGCCACCCGCAGCGGGTCCTTCTGCATGGCGCGCCGGATCTTGTACCTCGTGTCCTTGGACATCTGCTCCAGGAGGCGATCCTCGTCGGTGGCGAGGTCGATCACGAGCGTGTGCCGCTCGCGCGAGCCATGCTCGACCGGTGGCGAGAAAGCGCCGACGACCCTCAAAAGGTCGACGCGCCCGAGGTCGCTAGCGCTCGCCGCGTCGAAGTACGCCTCGCCGATCGTGATGCCCCGGCGTCGGAAGACGATGGCGCCATCGGATGGTGTCACACGGTGATTGTCTCGCATCCCGCGACTGCCCCACCGAGACTCGCGCGGTGCAACGTGCGACGCACGCGACACTCTGCAGACTGTCCGCGCTCGACGGGCGGCTCGCGCGGGATCACTCGCGCTGCGCGCCGGTCGGGGAGGCCGACGTCCTGCGCGGGCATCGTTAGCCAGGAGCACCGGGGGACATGCGGGGGCTATGCGCGCGGCCAACTCTGCCGGGTCGCAGACAGCGCCGCGAGGCGGGGCCGAGCCGCCTGCCAGTACGAGCCTGGCTCGCGTTGAGCCCTACGGCAGCACCCGCCAGTACGCGAGCGCCGTCACGGGGCGCGGCCGAAGCGGGTGTGCCGCTCGATCCGCCCGCGCAGTCGGATGGCGCGACCGTGGGCGAGCGGTGCTCCGCTCGTCTGCCACCACGCGAGGCGGTTGCCGTCGACGTCGATCAGATCGTGGCGGCGCACGCTCCCGCGGCGCCGCGAGGGCCGATCGACGATGCGCTCGACGACCACGATCGCCTCCAGCCACTCGCCCACCTGCCCGAGGTGCCGCGAGCCGGCGGGCTGGCGGCGGTAGACGGCGATCAGCGCGCACGCCAGTCCGCGCTCGCGCGCCGTCAGCAGGCGCCCGGCGCTTGCGACGAGAGTCGCGTCGCGCTCGAACGCCGACGCAACCACGCCGGAGGCGACTTCCTCGGGAGGATTTGGGACACCGATCTGACGCCTGCCGGACCGCTGGCGGGGAACTACGATGCCGGCGTGCGGGTTCTCGTGACAGGCGGCACCGGCTTCGTTGGTAGCGATTCGATCGCGGCGTTACTCCGCGCGGGGCATGAGGTCCGGCTGCTGGTACGCGACTCGGGCCGTGTCGAGCGTGCGCTCGGTCCGTTGCATGTGAGCGTCTTCGATGTCGTCGTTGGGGACATGACCGATCCGGAGGCCATCGCCGAGACCGTGCAAGGTTGTGGCGCGGTCCTGCACGCCGCGGCGTTGTTTACGTTCGACCCGCGGCGGGTCGCAAATATCTGCGCCACGAACGTCCGCGGCACCGAGGTCGTTCTGGAAGCGGCCTGCAAGGCCGGCTGCGACCCCGTGGTCCATGTGTCGACCTTCGCGGCGTTGTTGCCTCAGAATGAGGCGCTCAGCCCGGACAGCCCGGCTGGAACCATCCAAACGCCGTACTTGCGGTCGAAGGCGGAGTCAGACCGGGTCGCGCCGCTGGCAGAACGAGGGAGCCCCGGTCGTGATCGCCTATCCGGGCGCCGTAATGGGACCTAGCGACCCTTATATGGGCGAGTCCGCACGCCTGATCGTCTCGATCCTCCGGGGCCAACTGCCGTTCCGGTTAAACGGCGTGCTGCCGGTCGCCGATGTGCACTATGTCGCCGCCGGGCATGCCGCGGTGATGGAGCCCGGACGCGGACTTCGCCGGTGTTTGCTCACCGGTATCGACACGCCAGGAGCCGAGCTTGCCGCGGCTGGCTAAGGACTCGCTCTGAGTGACGAGCATGGCGCCGGCCTGAGCGGCGGCCACCAACATCTCCTGATCAGCCCGACGGAATCGGCCCTCATCGCCGAACCCATCCACGAGCACACCCGTGATGGAACCCATGACGCGCCGGACGGACAGCCCGAGGTCCGGGTCGTCGTAATGGCCCCAGACGTCGGCACGGTCTACCTCCAGCTTGACCTCGTCGTGAAGGGCTACGGATGACGCGAGCACCAGATCCCGCGGCGATGTCTCGGGCGGCAGTAGGTTGGCGAGCGTCGAGCGGCGCTCGTCGGCCATGTGCATCAGTTGGAACAGGTTGGGTCCTTGGCGCCCCGTCCTGTAGAACCGGGGGCCGAGTTGCTTGCGCGCTTCGTGCTCTTCGGCACTCGCCAACAGGTTGAGGTATTGGCTAACGCGCCCGTAAGCAAACAACCCCAAGAGCCATGGGCGTCCTGGCTCGGCGGGGGCGGATCGTCTCACGGCGAGGTCCCGCACACGAATCCCAGGCCCACCGTAGCTTCGCCGAGTGGCTGATAACCCCGTTTATCTGCCGCTCCTGGACGAGCAGAAGCTAGCCGCGGGCAGGGACGGATCCGCGGCGGGCGCTCAACGATCACGCGAGCAGCTAGCTGTCCGGACTATTTGCTCGGCGTCTCATGGCCGCCGCCCTCAGGCCTGACTACCGCGGGAGCGTGTAGCCGCGCTCGGCCTTGGCCAGCTCGCCCGTCTTCGAGCAGGCGTCCAGCGTTCCGGTGCCCTCGCTTCCGCAAATCGCGTATTGCGATAGCGAGCTGACGATCGGCGAGGACGCTCGCTCGTGTTCCCGAGCGATAGCGCCGGCGGCCCAGGTCCGCGCTCCTGCTTCTGCCTCGGATGCGAGCATCTCCTCGGCGAGGCCAAACACGCCCGCCGCGGATGAGATGCAGGCGTCCGCCCAGCGCGCGATCGGCTCCGGCGTCGCTCTTGAGACTGTGTCCAGCAGAACCACCGCCCCGCATACAACAGTGTTGCGGGTTCGTCGAGCGCGGCTTGGCGCGATTTCGCCGGTCGCGTGCGCGTAGACGCGGGTGGTGGTTTGGTGATCTCGTGCCCGCCGGCGCGCAGGCCATGGCCCATCCACGCGGAGACCTCGATGAGCGGGATGCCGGCCGGCCAGCAGCCGCGAGGCGAACGTGTGGCGCAGGTCGTACAGGGTGAACGCGACGCCGGCCTCCTGTTGGGCTGGGGTCCAGACGTTGCGATAGAAGTTCCGGATCGCCCACAGCTTGCCGCGCGGCGGACGGAAACAGGAATCCCGTAACAGCACTTGGGTGCTGGGCGAGGAGGTCGAGCAGCGGTTGGGGGAACAGGGTCCAGCGGCCGCGCTGCATGGCATGGGTTGAGAGTGCGTTGGAGCGCGGCTTCAGCGCGAAGACGGGCGGCTCGAACGAGTCGACTCGTTACAACATCGCCGCCGCTGGGCGGAACGCGGCGAGCGTTCGGACCGGACGCTTCGTTGTCAGTGAGAAGGCCCGCGAAGGCGAGCTCTCCCGCCTGTCTTGAGCAGGCTCAATGAGACGAGCGAACGCTGGAGCGTTTGCACGGGCGGCTCGACCAAGTCGACGTCGCCGATCTCGACCTCATCGGAGCGCCCGGTCAGCGTGAACACGCGGTCGACGTTCGGACGGCCGCGCGGGAGGATCAGGTGACGGCCGATGCGCCGAGCGCGGATGCTGGCGTTGACGATCGCGTGCACGTCCGGAACAGTCCATGAACTCGACCTCGCGTAGATCGAGCACGGCTAGGTGTAGTTCCTGAGGACGTTGTTCATCCGGGCCTCTTTGGAGGCTGGTGGTTCTCGAGGCCGCCAGTCCGTCCAAGGAGGACACCGGATGAAGGTTCACGCTAACGCTCCGCTCGGCCCGAAGGGCCGGGGGTTCATGGTCCTGCGGGTGTTGGATGAGGGGTGGTCGCTCGCGGCGGCGGCCGAGGCCGCCGGCGTGAGCGAGCGCACCTGTCAGAAGTGGGTGGGCCGCTATCGCGCGGCGGGCTGGCCCGGTCTGGTGGACCGCTCCTCTGCGCCGCATCGGGTCGCGAACCGCACCGACGGGCGCCGGGTTGAGGCGATCACCGCGCTCAGGCGTTTGCGGATGACCGGCGCGGAGATCGCCGAGTGCCTGGGCATGGCGCTGTCGACGGTCTCGGGGATCCTCACCAACATGGGAATGGGCAAGCTCGGCCGTTTCGGGCTGGAGCCGGCAGGGCGCTACGAGCGCCAGCGAGCTGGCGAGCTGATCCACATCGACGTCAAGAAGCTCGGCCGCATCCAGGGTGGCGCCGGACACCGCGTTCATGGCCATCGCCGTCTGCAGCGCCCCGTGACCAAGACCAACGCCGCTGGCCAGCGCGAGAACCAGACCGGCTGGGAGTTCGTGCACATCGCCATCGACGACGCCTCACGATTGGCCTACGCCGAAGTCCTGGGTGATGAGAAGGCGACCACCGCGATCGGGTTCCTGCGACGCGCCGTCCGTTTCTTTGCCAGCTACGGCATGACCGTCGAGGAACTCATCACCGACAACGGCTCGGCTTACCGCTCGACCGTCCACGCGATCGCCTGCCGCGCTCTGGGCATCCGTCACCTCCGCACCCGCCCCTACCGGCCCCAGACCAACGGCAAGGCCGAGCGCTTCATCCGCACGATGCTCGGCGGCTGGGCCTACGGCGCGATCTACGCCTCCAGCACCGAACGCAACGCGGCCCTTGACGGATGGCTCTACCACTACAACCATCACCGACGACACTCAGCCATCGGCCGACAACCACCCGCCACCCGACTGAACAACCTGCTCGGGTCCTACATCTAGCCCTCTCCCGCCGGCTCGATCTCGATGCGGCGGCGGTCGCCGCCCAGGTGGTCGAGACGCACGCGGTGGGACCACGGGCCGGGCCATGCCCCGCCCCGCTCGGGCCACTCGACGAAGACCACGTCGCCGACGTCGGTGTGGTCGGCGAGCAGGCCCGGATCCTCGGCCGCGAGCCCGCCATCGAGCCGGTAGAGATCGAGATGGGAGACGGGGACGCGACCGGGGTAGCGGCGCGCCAGCGTGAACGTCGGGCTCCTCACCGGCCCCGCGACGCCCAGCGCGCGACAGGCGCCGCGGACGAGGGTCGTCTTGCCGCTGCCCACCTCGCCGCTCAGCAGGACGACGTCGCCCGGGCGCAGGCCGGCGGCGAGGCGCGCCCCGATCGCCTCGGTCTCCGGCGCCGAGGCCGTCTCGTGGACGCTCACGCGACGGCGCGCACCGAGCGCGCGTGGCGCCGGCGCAGGCCGTCGCGGAAGCCGACCGTGATCGCACCGGGCTCTGGGAGCGCGGCCCGCTCCTCCCCGCGGCGCCAGCCGCGCACCCGGGCGAGCGCCGCGCCGGGCGAGCGGTGCCGGCGGGCGAGCTCGAGGCTCACCGCGCCCTCGACGCCCAGTACCCGCAGCGCGCCGCCGGGGCGCCGCAGCACGCCGTACTTCCGCAGCAGGTAGCCCCGGCTGTCCCCCACCATCTCGGCCTTGCGCCGCGAGTGGTAGCCCGTGGTCCCGGAGGTCGCGTGGAGCGCCCGGGCCTCGCCGGCCAGCGCGGTGCGGGCGCCCGCGGCCCGCAGGCGCAGCGCCAGGTCGACGTCCTCGCAGTAGGCGAAGAACCCCTCGTCGAAGCCGCCCACGCCGTCGAACGCGGCGCGGGTGAACGCCGCCGCCCCGCCGCACGGCCCGAGCGGCGGCGCGGGACCGAGGTCGAGCCGGGAGACGGGGGCGTCGTGGAGGTAGTCGTAGGCGCTGAGGACACCGTCGATCTCGATCCCGGCCGTCTCGATGCGCTCCGGCGCCTCGGCGCGGAGCAGGACCCCCGCGGCCGCGTCGGCCTCCTTCAGGCGGTCGGCGAGGTGCCCGACGAAGCCCGGCAGCGGATCGACGTCGTCGTTGGTCACGACGAGCAGGTCGCCCTCGGCGGCGCGCGCGGCGGCGTTCACCGCGCGACCGAATCCGGCGTTGCCCGACATGTCCACCACCCGCACGCCCGCCGCGGCCAGGGCCGACCGGGTGGCCGGCGGGAGCCCGTTGTCGGCGATCACCACCTCGGCCGGGCGGTCGCCGGCGCCCGCCGCCAGCCGCTGCGCGAGGTCGGCCAGCTCCGCTCCCGCCGCGAGGGACGGGATGAGCACCGAGACGCCGGCGCTCATCCGCGCGTGCGCGCCGCGTGGACCTCGGCCGCGAAGGCGCCGAAGCGGGCGCTGAACCGCGCCCGGGAGAAGTCCGCGGCGCGGTCGGCGAGCGCCCGGGGGTCCCAGTCGCGGGCGGCCACGTCGCGGATGGCCCCGCGCAGCGTCTCCAGGTCGACCCGCTCCACCAGCACCCCGTCGACCTCCGGCCGCACGATGTCACACGCGCCGCCGCGGGCGTAGCCGATGACCGGCAGCCCGGCGGCCAGCGCCTCGACCATGGAGATGCCGAAGTCCTCCTCGCCCACGTGGATGAAGGCCGAGGCCGAGCCATAGAGCGCGGTGAGCTCTTCGCGCGGGATCCAGCCGCGCAGCTCGACGTTGGGCGGCAGCCCGGCGCGCACCTTGGCCTCGAGCGGCCCGACGCCGACCATCGTCAGGCGGTAGGGCAGCCCGCGGAAGGCCTCGGCCACGAGCTCGGGCTGCTTGTAGGGCACGAGGCGGTGGACCCAGAGGAAGTGCCCAGGCTCCTTGTCGGCGTCGGGCCGGAACTCGCGCACGTCCACCGGCGGGTGGATGATCTCGGCGTCCCGCCCGTAGAAGCGCCGGATGCGCCCGCGGACGGCCGTCGAGTTGGCGACGTAGGCGTCGACGCGGCGGGAGGCCTCGAGATCGCTCCGGCGCAGTCGCCCGCGCAGCGCGCTGAGCACCATCCGCTCCGCGGCGCCCCCGCGCTCGCCGTCGATCTCGGGCGTCCAGGCGTAGCGCATCGGCGTGTGGCAGTAGCAGACGTGGGTGCCGCGCTGAGGATCGACGGCGACGGCGCACGCGTGGGAGGAGGAGATGACGATGTCGTAGTCCTCGAGCGGCAGGCTCCGGAACCAGCGCGGCATCGTCGGCAGCAGGTAGCGCCACGCGCCCGGTGTGTGGTCGCGTTGGCGCAGCCCGGGGAGACAGGCGAGCCGCGACTCGCGGACGATGAGCCGGCTCAGGTGCTCCGGGATCACCTCGTGGGCGGCGTGGAAGGTGTAGAGGTCGGGCACCACGCTCCGGGCGAAGACGTCGCGGACCAGCGCGTCGACCACGCGCTCGGCGCCGTGGAAGCCCTGGAACCAGTCGTGGACGATCGCGGGGCGCACGTCGGCGCCGAACGGCGCCGCGGCTTCGCCGGAGCCCGGGAACCCCGCCGCCGGATCGGCGGTGCTCGACGGAACCCGCACGGGCGGGGCTACTCGGCCTCGCGCGCCAGCATCGCCGGCACCGTCAGGCACAGGATCTGGCAGTCGAGGACCAACGACCAGTTCTCGATGTAGTAGTTGTCCCACTCCACGCGATCGGAGAGCGAGCTGTCGCCGCGCAGCCCGTGCACCTGGGCCCAGCCGGTGAGTCCCGACTTCACCCGGTGACGATCCCCGTAGCGGTAGACGTGCTCCTGGAACGCGCGCACGTACGCCGTGCGCTCCGGGCGCGGCCCGACCAGCGACATGTCGCCGACGAGGACGTTCAGCAGCTGGGGCAGCTCGTCGACCGACGTCGTGCGCAGGAACCGTCCGATCCCCGTGCGCCGGTCGATCACGGCGGGCGTGTGGCCGTTCCCGTTCGCGCGGCCCGCCGCCGCGAGCTCGGGGGCGCGCGCGGCCCGGTCCGCCTCGTCGTTGCCGTTGCCGCCGGCCTCGCTGATGACCTGCGCGGCCCACGCCGCGTCCCACTCCCCGTCGGCGCCCGGCTCGCCGCGCATGGTGCGGAACTTGAGCATCATGAACTCGTGGCCGTCGAGCCCGACCCGGGGCTGG